>CAZCCS010000315.1:0-4160 GCA_964497005.1 uncultured Acidimicrobiaceae bacterium
CAACACCCACCTCGGCGGCGACGACTGGGACCAGCGGGTCATCGACTGGCTCGTCAAGACCTTCAAGGACACCGAGGGTGTCGATCTCAGCAACGACAAGCTCGCCCTTCAGAGGCTGAAGGAGGCGGCGGAGACCGCCAAGATCGAGCTGTCCCAGGTGCTCGAGACCACCATCAACCAGCCGTTCATCACCGCCACCGACGCCGGCCCCAAGCACCTCGACGTGAAGCTGACCCGCGCCAAGTTCCAGGAGCTGACCGCTGACCTGGTGGACGCTTGCCGCGGTCCGTTCGAGCAGGCGATCAACGACGCCGGGCTTTCCAAGGAAAAAATCGACCACGTCGTGCTCGTCGGGGGTTCGACCCGCATGCCCGCCATTCAGGAGCTGGTCCAGCAGATGACCGGCAAGGAGCCCCACAAAGGCGTCAACCCTGATGAGGTCGTGGCAGTCGGCGCAGCGATCCAGGCCGGCGTCCTCAAGGGCGAGGTCAAGGATGTCCTGCTGCTCGACGTGACTCCCTTGTCCCTCGGCATCGAGACCAAGGGCGGGGTGATGACCAAGCTCCTCGAGCGGAACACCACCATCCCGACCAAGCGGTCGGAGGTGTTCACCACCGCTGAGGACGGGCAGCCTTCGGTCGAGATCCACGTGCTCCAGGGCGAGCGCGAGATGGCGATGTACAACAAGACGCTCGGCAAGTTCCAGCTCGTGGATCTTCCGCCGGCGCCCCGTGGTGTGCCGCAGATCGAGGTCACCTTCGACATCGACGCCAACGGGATCGTGCACGTGTCCGCCAAGGACCGCGCCACCGGCAAGGAGCAGTCGATGACGATCACCGGGCAGTCCTCGCTCAACAAGGACGACATCGACCGGATGGTCCGTGACGCCGAGGCTCACGCCGAGGATGACCGCCGCCGCCGTGAGGAGGCGGAGATCCGCAACCAGGCCGACAGCCTCGTGTACCAGACGGAGAAGATGCTGAAGGAGCAGGCGGCGTCGTTTTCGGGAGACCAGAAGGCGACCGTCGAGTCTGAGCTCGCCACGTTGAAGGAGAAGCTCGGAGGCACCGACAACGAAGCGATCAAGTCCGCCACCGAGAAGCTCGCTGTCTCCGTCCAGGAGCTCGGCAAGCAGCTCTACGAGCAGGCCTCGGCCAGCTCGGCTGCCACCGGAACCGAGGGCCCGAGCGGCGGCACTTCGTCGAGCGCGCCCAACGATGACGAGGTTGTCGACGCCGAGATCGTCGACGAGGGCCATAACTCGTGAGCGATTCCTACGGCACCGGATCCGGAGACACACCGGCCGGCGGTCAGGGAGCCTCGTCTGCAGGCCTCGGAGGCGACCCTTCCGGCGGTCCGGCTAACGCCGGACAACGACCGGGCGGGTCGCACTCCGAGTCTGCCGCCGAGGGTTCGCCCTCGTCGCGACGCGAGGTCTCAGATGAAGGCGCCGAGGTCTCAGGTGAGGGCGCGTCGGCGGATCCCGCGCGCGATGAAGCAGACGGCGGGAGTGAGTCGACGGGGCCGACAGACGAATCGGCCGACCGTTTTCCTCCGAAGGAGGGACGGGAGGCCGGGGCGGCTGGCGGGACCGTCGACTCATCTTTCGACGAACTAGTGAAGGACGATCCGTTGACAGAAGCACTGGCGCAGCGGGATGACTACCGCGACGCGCTGATCAGGTTGCAAGCCGACTTCGAGAACTACAAGAAGCGGATGCTGAAGCAGCAAACCGAGTACCTCGAGCGCGCCGCGGGTCAGCTGGTCGACAAGCTGCTGCCGGTTCTCGACACCGCCGACCTTGCGTTGGCGCACGGCGGCGGGGAGGACGTGAAGCAGGTGACGGGCGGGCTGATGAGCGCGCTCGAGAAAGAGGGCTTGGAGCGCATCGCCGGCGAAGGGTCGCCGTTCGACCCGACGCTGCATGACGCGGTGGTACACGAGCCCGGTGACGACACAGGCGAGCAGATCGTGACCGAGGTGCTGCGCGCTGGTTACAAGTGGAAGGGCCGCGTGCTGCGGCCGGCAATGGTGAAAGTAAGAGGCTGATAGCCGATGGCGCCCCAACGTGAGTGGTTCGAGAAGGACTACTACAAGGTGCTTGGCGTGAGCGATAGCGCCACGGCTAAGGAGATCGGGCGCGCCTACAGGAAACTCGCCAAGCAGTACCACCCCGACGCCAACCCCGGATCCGAGGAACGGTTCAAGGAAATCTCCGCCGCGTACGACGTGCTCGGCGACGAGGAGAAGCGCAAGGAGTACGACGAGGTACGCCGGCTCGGCGCGTCGGGGAATATGTTCGCCGGGGCCCCCGGTGGCGATGCGGGCGGGTTCGGCGGTTCGTTCCGGGTGGACGACCTGGGCGACCTGATCGGCAACATCTTCGGTCGCGCAACCGGACGAGGCCGTGGCGCGGCCGGCGGGGCACCGGGTGCGGGCACGCTCGGGCCGCAGCGCGGGCCGGACCTCGAAGCCACGTTGCATCTGTCGTTCATGGACGCGGTGCACGGTCTGACCACGACCGTCAACGTGACCTCGGAGGTGGCGTGTCACACCTGCGGTGGAAGCGGCGCAGCCCCAGGGACGGCACCGACCAACTGCCCGGTGTGCCAAGGCCGCGGGGTCGTGAGCGACAACCAGGGCCTGTTCTCTTTCAGCCAGCCGTGCCAGGCGTGCGGTGGGACCGGTGTGCGCATCGAGACCCCATGCCCGACCTGCCACGGAGCCGGTGTCGAGTACGCCGCCCGTGAGGTGAAGGTCCGGATACCCGCCGGCGTCGAGGACGGCCAGCGGATACGAGTCAAGGGCCGCGGCGGCGCGGGCCGGCGTGGAGGACCTTCGGGCAACCTGTACGTGGTGGTCCACGTGGACCGTCACCCCGTGTTCGGCAGACGCGGGAAGGACCTCACCTTGACCGTGCCGGTCACCTTCCCCGAGGCCGCGCTCGGTACCACGATCACGGTGCCCACCCTCGAGCGTCCGGTGACCCTCAAGGTCCCCGCCGGCACCAAGGCCGGCCGGGTGCTCAGGGTCAGGGGGAAGGGAGTACCGGCGAGCTCCGGGGCCGGCGACCTTCTCGTCACCATCGAGGTTTCTGTGCCGAGCCGGTTGAGCGAACCCGAACGGGAGGCTGTGCAGGCATTGGGCGATCTGATGAAAGGTGATTCACTGCGCGAGAACCTTTGGGGTGACCAGTGATGAACCGCGACACATCCAAGCGCGCGGTGTACGTCATCTCGGTTGCGGCCGAGTTGACCGGCGTGCACCCCCAGACGCTGCGGATCTACGAGCGAAAGGGGCTGCTCGACCCCGCACGCACCGTCGGAGGAAGCCGGCGTTACAGCGAGATGGACCTGGAGAAGCTGCGTCGGATCCAGGACCTGACAAACGCCGGGCTCAACCTCGAAGGTGTGCGCAGGGTGATGGAGCTCGAGGAAGAGCTGGCGCGCCTGCGCGACGAGATCGCGGAGTTGCGCCGGCAGAGTGCCGAGCAGATCGACCGGGTGCACCGTCATTACCGGCGTGACCTCGTGCCGGTGAAGAATTCGCCGGAGCGGTGGATTCCCCGGAATTGAAAGTAGAGCGGCCACCGCGACGGCGGCTGTCTTTTTTCGGAACAAGTACAAGCAGATTTCAGAAGGAGGGCCATTTAGATGGCGCTCGATCCAAACCGTTGGACCGCTAAAACCCAAGAGGCGCTGCGCACGGCCGCCGACGACGCCGGCGCGCGCAACAACCCCGAGGTGACCCCTCAGCACCTGCTGGCGGCGATGCTCGGCCAGGAAGGCACGATCACCCTGCCGGTGCTCGAGCGGGTCGGCGTCGCTCCGATGAGCCTTCGCAACCGGCTGCAGGACGAGCTGGCCAAGCTGCCGCGGACATACGGCGGTGGCGGTGAGCCGCAGCTGAGCCGCGTCGCCCTCGACGCGTTCAACCGGGCGGATCACGAGAGGCAGGGGCTCGGTGACGAGTACCTCTCGGTGGAGCATCTGCTTCTTGCGCTGGCCGAGCTGGTCGGTGCGTCGAAGGACGAGTTGTTGTCGGCGTTGCGCGAGGTGCGGGGTAGTCACCGGGTGACCAACCAGAACCCCGAGGACTCGTACCAGGCGCTCGAGAAGTACGGGCGGGACCTGACCGCGGACGCCCGGGCCGGAAAGCTC
>CAZCCS010000316.1:0-4146 GCA_964497005.1 uncultured Acidimicrobiaceae bacterium
ACGCCACAGACGACACCTGCACCCACGAGCTGTCCTCGCTGGCCGACGGATACCTTGAGGGCGACGAGGTCGAATGCTCCTGGCACTTCGCTCGCTTCTGCGTCCGTACCGGCGAGGCTCGCTGCCTGCCGGCCACCAAGGCTCTGCGGACGTTCTCCGTCGTGGCCGACGAGACCGGCGTCTATGTGGAAGTCGACGACGGCAGACCCACGACGCCCTGACGCCGATCTTGCGGAGGCTGCGTGCCGTACCGCAGCACAGAACCAGAGACAGACCAGGTGCGGCTCCTTATCGTCAACCAACACGAAGGTCCGTCGCATCGGGCGGACCGCTGAAACGGGGGGTGTCCCATGGCCGTAGACCTGAACCGAATCGAGGATCTCGTTTCGCTCGACAAAGGCGAGGTCGACCGGAGGATCTTCTCCGATCCCGCCATCTTTGAGCTCGAAATGGAGCAGATCTTCGGGCGGGCCTGGCTTTTCCTGTGTCACGAATCACAGCTCCCTAAGCCAGGGGACTTCTTCGAGACGCCCATGGGACGCGACAACGTGCTCGTCGTTCGCCAGAAGGACGGATCATTGCGAGGGCTGCTCAACACATGCGCGCATCGGGGTAACGCGGTGTGTCGAGCCGAGCAGGGCAACACGAAGAACTTCATGTGCACCTACCACGGCTGGACCTATGACCTGGCCGGACAGCTCATTGGCGTGCCCGGCTTGGAACAGTTCTACAAGGGTGACCTCGATCGCAGCCAGCACGGACTCGGCCAGGTGGCGCAACTGGACAGCTACAAGGGGTTCGTGTTCGCCACCATGGATCCGACGGCGCCCCCCCTGGAGGAGTATCTAGGGGCGACGGGCCGGCTCGGACTGGACCTGATCGCCGAGCAGGGCGACATGGAGCTCATTCCGGGGATCCAGAAGTTCGTCATCGACTGCAACTGGAAGCTCGCGGTGGACAATCTCTTCGATTGGTACCACCCCGAGATCACCCACATGTCGGCCTTCCAAACCGGTCTGTTCGACGTACCGGTGAACGACCGCGGGAACCCGGGCCGCGACATCGACAGCGGCGGAGCCACCACCCCTGACGGGACCGACATGTCGCTTCGGGTCAAGGCCGCGGCCGGCACGACAAATGTCACGGTCCTCGGTGAGTACGGTCACGGCATCAGCGGACCGACGACGGCGGACGCACCACCCCAGGTCAGCCAGGAATGGCGCCAGAATCCAGCCGCCCAAGCCGCGCTCGGACCGGTCGGGCTCAACGTGGGCGGACACCCCAGCATTTTCCCCACCGCTTGGGTTGCGGTCAGCAACCAGCTGTCGCTGCGGATACCCCGAGGACCGATGCTGACCGAGATCTGGTGGTTCAGCTTCGTTGACCGCAACGCTTCCCCCGAGCAGCGGGCCCAGGCTCTGTTCGTGGCCAACCACCTGTTCGGGCCGGCTGGAATGCTCGAACAAGAAGACGGCGAGAACTGGGCCCAAGCCTCTCAGCAGTCGGCGGGGTACGCGAGCAGCCGGATACCCCAACTGCTCAGGATGAACCTGGGGCGAGGGAAGATCATCAAGGAGCACGGACTGGCCCGCATCGACGGCACCACCAACGAGCACGGGCAGCTCTGGACCTACTCCGCTTGGGCTCAATACGTGCGCGGCGCCAGCTGGGACGAGATCAAGGCCGCCACCACCCCCGGGGACTACCTCTAGGAAGGGGAGAATCACATGACCTCACTCGACCATGACCTCCGACAGGGCGAGGCCCTCGCCGCGATGATCACCCAATACGAGGTGGAGCGCTTCCTCTACGAAGAGGCCGCGCTCCTAGACGCTCACAGATACGAACAGTGGCTCGAACTACTCACCGACGACATCCACTACTTCATGCCCATCCGCCGCACGCGCACCAAGCGGGAGCTGGACGCCGAGTTCACCCAACCAGGCGAGATGGCCTGGTACGACGACAACAAGATCGTGCTGGCGGCCCGCGTCGCCAAGTTCGCCACCGGGCGCTCCTGGGCCGAGGATCCGCCCTCCCGTACCCGCCACCTCATCACCAACGTCCGGGTGGTCGAAGACAACGGCAGCGAACTGACCGTCGAGTCCAATTTTCACCTCTACCGAACACGCCTCAAGTCCGAGGAGTCCTCCTGGATCGGCTCCCGACGCGACGTGCTGCGCCGCGAGCCAGACGGCAGCTTGAAGATCGCCAAACGGACCATCCTTCTGGAGCAGACCGTCCTGACGACCCGCAACCTCAGCAACCTGTTCTGACCGGTCACGGGCAAGGTCTCGAACCATGCACGTCGTCATCGTCGGCGCTTCGCTAGCCGGTCTGCGCACGGTCCAAAGCCTCCGCTCGGCCGGCTTCGACGGACAAATCACCGTCATCGGTGCCGAAACCCAGGCTTTCTACGATCGGCCACCGCTATCCAAAGAAGTGCTCACCGGCAAGGTCGGCATCGACGACATCCACCTCGCCAGCGGCGATGACCTGCGGGCACTGGAAATCGACCTCATCCTCGGAGCAGCCGCAACCCAGCTCGATCTCGACCGGCAACAGATTGAAATCGACGGCCGTGACCGGCTCCACTACGACGAACTCGTCATAGCGACCGGCGCCCGACCGAGACGCCTGGAACAGTTCGAGAACAAGGGCGGCGTCCACGTGTTGAGAACAGCCGACGACGCGGTGACCCTCAGGACGACCATGGCCCATCTCGGCACAATGATCATCGTCGGCGCCGGATTCATCGGCTCCGAAGTGGCATCCTCGGCCTGCCAACTCGGCATCCACACCACGGTCCTCGAAGCGGCCCGCGCCCCCCTCGGCCGCGTACTCGACCACCGGATCGGAGCCCGGCTCGGTTGGCTGCACGCCGAACAAGGCTCCGACCTCCGTTGCGGGGCGTCGGTCGTGGCGTCGCTCGGCAAGGACAATGTCGAGGGGATAGCCCTTGCCGACGGCACCACCGTCGAAGGCGAGGCGGTCGTAATCGGTGTCGGAACAGTGCCGAACACCGAGTGGCTGGCCACCAGCAGCATCGACTGCGCCAACGGCGTGGCCTGCGACCCGCGGGGCCGGGTAAGCGGCGCTTCCCACCTCCACGCTCTGGGAGACGTGTCTCGCTGGAGGAGCCCCCGCTACGGGGACTGCGTGCGCAACGAACACTGGACCGGAGCCGGCGAGCAGGCCGCAGTAATCGCCGCCGATCTGCTCGGTCTTCCCCTCCCCGCAGAACCGGTCCCCTACGTGTGGTCGGACCAGTTCGGCAAGCGCATACAGATAGCCGGACGAAGCAGCCCCGATGACGAGCTGCACGTTCTCATCGACAACGAGGAGTCCTTCGCCGCTATCACCGGCGGCAACGGAAGACTGTCGTCGATCGTTGCGGTCGACCAACCCCGATTGGTCGCGCGATATCGGCGCTCGATCGCCCACGACGCGAAGAAGTGCCGCAGTGCATGCATGCCGTATTTGGCGACCGGCACCGGTTTGCCGTCCTCCGTCCTGCTGGCGTGCGGTTCAGAGACGCCGGCCTTCACCTGAATTGGATCAAAGCCCCGGTTGATGATGTTGGCGTGGCTTTCCGGCTTTCCCTCGCCATTCGGAAACACAAGCCATAACCGGCCCCGCTCATCGCTGGTGTCCTTGATGCGTGGGCAGGCCAGCTTCCATTCGCGCAGCACGTTTAACACCATGGGCGCTTCGGCATGGTCCGGTGTCCCGCCTCGGACTTTGGGGAGCCGATGACGCCCCACTGGTCGGCGCGCTGGCGGACATGGATCAGCTTTTGCTCGAAATCCACATCATCCCATGTCAGGCCCAGCCGATCCTGACCCGGCCTGATGGCGCCGGTGTGCTTCTAAGCGTTGGTTCCGGCTCCGGACCAGTCTCCACATTTGTGTTACAGATGTCCGTGGATCGCCGGAACTCGCGGATTGTCCAACATTTGGCCAGTGCATCAAGAGATTGGCGCGACGACCTGCGCTGCGGGTAACTGTGGGGGTAACCGGCGGGCCAGGGCAGGCCATGTTGAGGGTCGCGACGAAGGAGCGGCGCAAACCACGGCGGTTTCATCCCTACAGCCGCCCCCATCGGCTGGTCCATCTGGACGCACGCCTGAGGGAAGTCCGCTTGATC
>CAZCCS010000317.1:0-4137 GCA_964497005.1 uncultured Acidimicrobiaceae bacterium
CCTCCGAGGTCCCAAAAAGTTGACTACTCAGCTGGACCACCTCCTTTCCTCGGTGACCAAAATATTAGCGGGCGTCGACCCGTAGCCGGTGTCAATTACGCCCGCTGGGCGGGGGCCACCCCACGCACGGCCGCCCCTATCAGGCGGTGGCATTTTGCGGTACATCTCGCGTCTGCGGGACGGGTGGAACAAGAACTTTCAACTTTGCACCGCAAAGCCCATTTGTCCCGCAAAACGGCGCCATTCGATACGGTGCCCGCGTGCCCATTTACGCCATAGGTGAGCGAGTCCCGTCCATCCACCCCGACGCCTACGTGCACCCCGAGGCGACGGTCATCGGGGATGTCCGGATCGGCGCCAACAGCAGCGTATGGCCAGGTGCCGTGCTGAGAGGTGACTACGGGGCGGTGATCATCGGCGAGTCGAGCAATGTCCAGGACGGCGCGGTCATCCACTCCACCGCCGACCTGGACACCCATATCGGGTCGTGGGTGGTCGTCGGGCATCTCGCTCATATCGAGGGATCGACGATCGAGGACGTTTCGCTGATCGGCGTCGGTTCGATCGTGCTGCACCGAGCCGTCGTCGAGAGGGGTGCGACCGTCGCCGCCGGCGCGGTCGTGACCAACGACATGCGAGTCCCCGCCGAGGCGCTCGCGGTTGGTGTGCCGGCGCAGATCAAGCCGGGCCGGTCACATTCTCAGGTCATCGAGCTGATGGCCAAGGTCTACGTCGACAACGCGGCCCGCTACAAGAAGGACTTGCGCCGCATCGACTGAGCTCTTTTTCCCCGGAAAAAACTCCGGTCAGATGCCGATCCGCTGTGCGAGGAGCTCCCGGTGGTAGGTGGGATCCCCGAAAAGGAGCTCCGAGCTCTTGGCCCGCTTGAAGTACAGGTGGGCGGGGTGCTCCCACGTGAAACCGATGCCGCCGTGGATCTGGATGTTCTCGGCGGTGGCGTGGAAGTAAGCCTCCGAGCAGTACGACTTGGCGAGGGAGGCGACCACTGGGAGTTCGTCGTTGTCCTCGGCCGCGGCCCAGCCGGCGTAGTAGGCGGCGGACTTGGCCGATTCGACCTCGAGGAGCATGTCGGCACACTTGTGCTTGATGGCTTGGAAGCTGCCGATGGGCCGGCCGAACTGGACCCTGACCTTGGCGTACTCGACGGCCATGTCGAGCACCTTCTGCGCGCCCCCGACCTGCTCGGCGGCGAGAGCGACGGCGGCGAGATCGAGCATCTTGGAGATCGAGGCCCAACCCTGCGCCTCGGCCCCGATGAGCCTCGCCGGGGTTGACTCGAAGGTCAACTTGGCCTGCTTGCGGGTCTGGTCCATGGTCGACAGAGGGGTGGCGGTGAAACCGGGAGCCCCCTTCTCCACCGCGAACACCGAAACGCCGGCGCCTGTGCGAGCCGCCACCAGCACCAGATCTGCGGTATGGCCGTCGAGGACGTAAAGCTTCTCGCCGTTCAGGGTCCAGTTGTCACCCGATCCGCTCGCCTCGAGGGTCACCCCCTCTTCGTCCCAACGGCCGGAGGCCTCGGCCAGCGCGACCGTCGCGATGGTCTGGCCGCTGGCGATGCCCGGGAGGTAGTCCTTCTTCGCTGCGTCGTCGCCGGATGCCATCAGCAGGTTCGCGGCAAGAGCGACACTCGAGAAGTAGGGGGCGCACAAAAGCGCACGGCCCATCTCCTCGAGCACGACGGTCAGCTCGACGTAGCTGTACCCCGAACCGCCGAACTCTTCGGGGATCGTGAGGCCCTGGAGACCCAACTGCTCCGCCATCTGCGACCAGACCGCCGGGTCGTAGCCTTCAGTCGTCTCCATGAGCCGGCGGACCTCGGACTCGGGCGACTTGTCCTCCAAGAAGCGGCGGACCGCCTTTCTAAGCTCCTCCTGCTCCTCACTGAAAGCGAAATTCACGCAAGTCCCCCTCGGGCACGTCGGGTCGTCTCCGCTATTTCTAGCCCATAGGCTGATTGACGTGCATTACGAGGACTCCCAGGTCGAAGTGCACCGCGTCGTGGTGGGGCCGGTGGACAACAACGTCTTCGTCGTCCGTTGCAAGGAGACCGGCGACGCCGTTTTGCTCGACGCAGCGAACGAGCACGAGAAGCTTCTCGACCTGTGCCGGACGCTCGGTGTGCGGAAGGTCCTGGAGACCCACGGCCACTGGGACCACATCCAGGCCGTGCCGGCGGTCCGCGACGCCGGCTACGACGTGGGGGTTACTGCCGCGGACGCATCGATGTTGCCGAGCTATGACTTCGTGCTAGAGGACGGTTCGGTGATCGAGGTCGGGCGGCTGCGGCTGCACACGATCGCGACGCCGGGGCACACGCCGGGGTCGATGTGTTTTCGGTTGGAGGGGTCGCCAGTGTTGTTCAGCGGCGACACTCTGTTTCCGGGCGGGCCGGGGGCGACCAGTTTTGCGGGCGGGGATTTCCCGACGATCATCCGATCCATCGAGGATCGGCTCTTCGGGGTGCTGCCTCCTGAGACGATCGTGATGCCAGGCCACGGCGCGGACACCACGATCCGCGAGGAGCGGCCTCACCTGCAGGAGTGGATCGACCGGGGCTGGTAGGCGGGGCGAGCCGGGGCGGGGCGAGCCGGGGCGGGGCGAGCCGGGGCGAGCCGGGGCGAGCCGGGGCAACGCGGCGCGAGGGCTGTACGCGAGGGGGTTGGGCGAATGCTGGAGACACCAGAGGAAATACGGGAGCTGCAGGAGCTGCTCGATCGCAGCGCGGCCTCTGCGGGGCCGCATCTGAGCAGCATCATCACCGACCAACGCCGGCTCAGCGCCGAAGAGTTGTGCCGGCGACTTCAAGGGATGCGGCTTCTCGTCGTGGCAACGGTTACTTCGGACGGCCGTCCGATGTGCGGGCCGGTTGACGGCTATTTCCTGCACGGATCGTTCTGGTTCAGCTCCGCGCGCAACTCGGTTCGCATGCGTCATCTGCGCGCCCGGCCGGCGGTCAGCGCGACGCACGTACCGGGAGAGCACCTGGCCGTCACGGTGCACGGGACAGCGGAGCTGTTCGAGATGAGCGGCCGCGAAGGCGCGGAGCTGCGCCAGGCGATGCTCGATCACTACACCCCGCTGCAGGGACCCCAGTTCGAGGAGTGGCTCGACGAGCTGGACGCGCTGGGTGCGCGGATCCGGGCGGACCGGATGTTCACCTTCGCCCTCGACGAGTAGACGAGTAGACGGTCGACGACAGGCAGCGCCGGCGAGCTACGAACCGGTGAGCGGGTGACGGGGGGCGTCGACCAGCTCGAGGTCCGCGGGCAGACCCTCAACCGAAACCTCATCGCCCTCCACCGAGACCGTCACCCGCGCGCCGGCGAGAGGGATGCGCCCGACGCGGAGGCGCCCGATCTGTTCGGGGACCGCCGGGTGCAGCCACACCTTTCCGCGCGGGACCCAGGGGTCGAGGCGGAGCATCGTTCGCAGCATGAGAAGCGGGGAGGCCGCCGCCCAGGCCTGCGGCGAAGACGATGTCGGGTAGGCGACGACGAGAGGCAGCTCCATCCGGTCGAGGCCTGAGAACAGCTCGGGAAGGCGGCCGCCCTGCGCTACCGCGGCGTCGATCATGGCCATGATCACCCTCTGCGCCTCGCGGACATATCCGTAGCGCATGAGGCCGGCGGCGATGATGGCGTTGTCGTGGGGCCAGACCGAGCCGCAGTGGTAGCTGAGTGGGTTGTAGCCGACCATCGACGCCCCAAGGGTCCTGATACCCCACCCGCTGAAGAGGTCGGGGCTCAACAGCTTGCGGGCCACCAGGTCGGCCTTGTCGGCGTGGTCGCGGCAGAGAGCGATCATGCCTTCGACACGGTGGTAATGCTCTTGCCGCCACGGCGGGTCGAAGTGGTGCCATGTGAGGTATGGCACCCCGCAACCTGGCAACGAGCACCCGAACCCCACCTCGCGGCGAAGTTGGCGTCTCACAGCGATCGGCGGGGTGCGAAAAACCTGAAGGCCGTCTTGAGGCGCTGATCCGCCATCGACCATGTCGAAATCCTCGCGCCCAAGAAGGCGCCCGTAACGCCGGCTACAACTCGCTGTAGCCAGGATGCACCCCACCCATAATGCGCGCTCCATATCCCGGCGGTCCGCCAGCGCGAAGCCGAC
>CAZCCS010000318.1:0-4134 GCA_964497005.1 uncultured Acidimicrobiaceae bacterium
GGGCGACTGGCAGACCCGACGGACATCGTCGAAGCGGCAGCCGCGCTCCTCAGAAGCGGCAGCGCCGACGACCAAGAACTGCGCGGCGTCACAGCCGTCGTGACCGCAGGCGGGACCCGGGAGCCGATCGATCCGGTCCGCTTCGTCGGAAACCGGTCCTCCGGAAAACAGGGCTACGCGGTTGCCGCCGAGCTCGCCCTCCGCGGGGCAGCCGTGACGCTGGTGAGCACGGTCGACACACCCGCGCCGGCGGGCGTCAAGGCCCAACGGGTCGAAACGGCGGCGGACATGGAACAGATCGTGATGGATCTGGCGCCCGATGCCGATGTCGTCGTGATGGCCGCAGCGGTAGCGGACTTTCGACCCAAAGCGGTCGCGCCGGAGAAGCTCAAGAAGTCGGACGGGATCCCGGAGATAGTCCTCGAACCGACCCCCGACATACTCGCCTCGCTGGGAGCGTCCCGCCGCCGAGGGCAGGTGCTCGTGGGCTTCGCCGCCGAAACTGGACGGCCCGGCAGTGCCAGAGACGACCTTCTCCTCTACGCCCGATCGAAGCTCGAATCAAAAGGCGCTGACCTGATCGTCGCTAACGACGTCGCCGCGCCGCAGACCGGGTTTTCGCACGACACCAACGCAGTGCTGATCGTCGGTACCGACGGGAGCGAGGTGGATGTCCCCCTCGCCTCGAAACAACAAGTTGCCCGCGCTGTGGTAGACGCCATCTCTCGCTGTCTGCGCAGCGCGCCCGCTGGGGACTCGCTCACACCACCTTAGGAGCAACGATGAGGTCTTGGACCTTCACCTCGGAGTCGGTGACGGAGGGGCATCCCGACAAGATGGCCGACCAGATCTCCGACGCCGTGCTCGACGCGCTTCTCGCCAAGGACCCAATGTCACGGGTGGCGTGTGAGACGCTTCTGACCACCGGGCTGGTCGTTGTCGCCGGCGAGATCACGACCAATGCGTACGTGGAGATCCCGACCCTGGTGCGCGACGTCGTGACCGACATTGGCTACACCAGCTCGGAGATGGGATTCGACGGCCGGTCCTGCGGCGTCACCGTGTCGATCGGCTCGCAGTCGCCCGACATCGCCCAGGGCGTCGACACCGCTCTCGAGGTCCGGTCGGGAACCAGCGGAGAGGACATCCTCAATGCACAAGGCGCCGGCGACCAGGGGATGATGTTCGGCTACGCGTGCGACGAGACCGACGATCTGATGCCGATGCCGATCTGGCTCGCGCATCGCCTCGCCCAGCGCCTGTCCCAGGTCCGCAAGGCCGGTGTGCTCCCGTACCTACGTCCCGACGGCAAGACCCAGGTGACCTTCGAATACGAGGACGGTCGTCCGGTGCGGCTCAAGACGGTCCTCATCTCGACGCAGCACAACCCGAACATCGACTTGGAGACGTTGCTCCTGCCGGATCTGCGCGACCACGTGATCGCGCCGCTGGTGCCGCCGCAGTTCGCCGACGACGGCTACAAGATCCTCGCCAACCCGACGGGCAAGTTCGAGTTGGGGGGTCCGCACGCCGACGCCGGCCTCACTGGCCGCAAGATCATCGTGGATACTTATGGAGGCGCTGCCCGCCACGGCGGTGGAGCTTTTTCCGGGAAGGATCCCTCCAAGGTCGACCGGTCCGCGGCATACGCCGCCCGCTGGCTCGCCAAGCACGTCGTCGCCGCCGGCGCCGCGTCGCGCTGCGAGATCCAGGTGGCTTACGCGATCGGCGTCGCCCGCCCGGTGTCGCTTCTCGTCGAGACGTTCGGCACCGAGCAGGTCGACCCGGCGCGCATCGGTGACGCCGTCAACCAGGTGTTCGACCTGCGGCCCGCAGCCATAATCCGCGACCTCGACCTGCGCCGGCCGATCTACCGCAAGACCGCCGCCTACGGGCACTTCGGCCGCGGCGAGAAGGACTTCAGCTGGGAGCAGCTCAGCCGCTTGGACGAGTTCAAGTCGGCGCTGGGTCTTTGAACTTGCCATGAAAAATAAGGGGCGCCGGCGCTCGTTGCCGGCCTCCTTGCCGAAGCCCGGGGCGAGGGTCGCCCGGGTTCTCCCCGCGGTTGCAGGAATCGACAAAGAGTTCGACTACCTCGTGCCCGACGAGATGTTGGACTTGGCCGCCGTCGGCGCCGAGGTCCGGGTCGACCTCCACGGAAGACGGGTCGGCGGCTGGATAACCGGGATCGGGGACGATCCGCCTCCGGGTCTCGAGCTCCGGGATCTGGCCAAGGTCCGGGGCTTTGGTCCCGAACCGGAGGTTGTCGAGCTTGCGTCTTGGGCGTCGTGGCGATGGGCGGGACGCCGCAGCTCGTTCCTGAACACGGCGTCACCGCAACACGCTGTGCGTTTGCTGCCCGGGCCGCGGTTGCGCGCCGCAGCACCACCTGTGCCCGGGTGGCAGTCCGCGCTGGTTGCGGACCTGCCCGCTCGTGAGCCGGTTGGTGAGCCCGTGATCGTCAGATTCCCGCCGGCTGCGGACCCGACTCCCGTCGTCGCCGCGGTGTCGCAAGCAGGCCCGACTTTGGTGGTCGTCCCGTCGGCGTCGCGGGCTCAGGTCCTCGCGGGCCGGCTGCGCCGGGCGGGGGCAGGGGTCGCACTGTTGCCGGACGAGTGGGCGCAGGCGCGCGCCGGCGCTGCAGTGGTGGTGGGTACCCGGTCTGCGGCGTGGGGGCCCTGTCCCGGCCTTTCTGCGGTCATCGTGATCGACGGCCACGACGAGTCTCTCGGTCAAGAGCAGGCCCCTACTTGGCACGCCGTTCCGGTGCTGGCCGAACGGGCGCGGCGGGCAGGAGCGAGCTTCGTGGTTTTGAGCGCCTGCCCCACCCCAGAGCTTGTCGCGCTTGGCGAAGTCCGGCCGCCGGATCGAGCCGCGGAGCGGCACGGATGGGCGATCCTCGAAATCGTCGACCGGCGCAAGGAGGACCCGAGATCGGGTTTATGGTCCGAGCGTCTGGTCAACCTCGTTCGGGCGACACCGAAGGTGGCGTGTGTGCTGAACCGAACCGGCCGTGCGCGTCTCCTGGCGTGCGAGGCGTGCGGGGAGTTGGCGCGATGCGAACGCTGCGGGTCGGCGCTGCTGCAAGAACCCGGTGGCCTTCTCGGGTGCCCGCAGTGCGGGTTGACCAGGCCGGTGGTGTGCGCCTTGTGCGGATCGACGGTGCTGCGCCGGCTCCGCATCGGTGTGACCCGAGCGCGCGAGGAGCTCGAGGCCCTTGCGGGGCGGCCGGTCGGCGAGGTGAGCGCATCGACGGCAGAGCTGCCGGGCGCGGATGTACTCGTGGGGACCGAGGCGTTGTTACGCCGTCTTTCGCCCGCCGACGGCTTCGGCGCGGTGGCCTTCGTCGACTTCGACCAGGAGCTCCTAGCGCCCCGGGTGCGTGCCGGAAGCGAAGCGCTTGGGCTACTGGCGATGGCCTCACGGCTGGTCGGTGGGCGAGCCGGGCGGGTGCTCGTGCAAACGAGGGTGCCCGATCACCCGGCGGTTCGTTCGGCGCTGCTCGCGGAGCCAGGGATCCTGGTGGAGGCGGAGATGGAGGTGCGGGAGGGACTGCGTTTTCCGCCTTACGCCGCGGTTGCGCTGGTGTCCGGGGAGGGCGCCGGCGAATACGTGAGCGGCCTGTCGGCGGCATCGGCGGCATCGGCGGCGCAGGCGGCGGAGGTGGCGGCGGCGGCGCAGGCGGAGGCGGAGGCGGAGCAGGCGGCGGAGGTGGCGCAAGTGGAGGTGCTCGGACCCGAGGATGGCGAGTGGCTGGTGAAGGCCTCTGACCATTCGATTCTGTCGGACGCGTTGGCGGGGGTACCCCGGCCGGCCGCTCGGCTGCGGATCGCCGTCGATCCTGCCCGTATCTAGCCGCTTTGTGAGCGGAATCAGGATGTGCACGATCGTCCATTAATCGGGCGACCCTCGGGCGGTCTGGTGTTCTATCTGCTTGTCCGCGTTTGGAAAAAAGAGGGGTGGTGTGACATGGCCGTCACCGAAGAGCAGCTGATGAGCTTCGTCGGGAAGGTGGTCGACGATTGCGGGGCAATGTTGAACGGAGCGCTCGTCGTAATCGGCGACAAGGTCGGTCTGTGGAAGGCGATGGCCGGCGCCGGCTCTCTGACGCCGGCGGAGATCGCCGCCCGTGCC
>CAZCCS010000319.1:0-4110 GCA_964497005.1 uncultured Acidimicrobiaceae bacterium
TCCGGCGGGTCGTTCAGCTAGCCGGAAATGCCCAGGGTCTGGTCCTGATGTCGGGTGCCGCCTGGCATTCGTACGGCATCACCAAGGCCCCTTGGGTCGTCGAAATCGAAAACGGCACCATCGTGAAGACCGAACCCCTCGGGACGCTGCCGTTCCGAGGTGAGATCACGTGACAAGCCGCCGCGCCTCCTCCCCCGATTCAAGCCCGCCGGCAAGGACGTCCCGGATCCGCTCGACTGCGTCAAACACGTCGACGTAGCGGGTGTAGATCGGCGCCGGCCCGAGGCGCACCGTGTCAGGCATCCGGAAGTCCGGCACTACCAGGCGTCGAGCCACCAGCTCACTGCACAACGGCCACGCCTCAGGATGCCGCACCGACACGTGCGCGCCGCGCAGGTTCGCATCTGCGGGCGAACCAAGGACGACCCCGAAGGGGGCGAGTCGCTCCGCCACCAGGGTGACGAGCATCTCGCCCATCGCACGCGACTTGTCCCACAGCTTGTCGATCCCCGCCTCCAGGAGGACCGACACCCCGGCAGAGACCGCCATCAATCCGAGCACGCCCGGCGACCCCGCCCCAAAACGACCCACCCCCTCCACCGGCTCGAACCGCTCCCCCATCTCGAACTGGTCGCGCTGGGCGAACCAGCCCCAGATCGGCGATCGCAGCCGCGGCTGGAGATCCTCTCGGGCGTACAGGAACGCGGGGGCGCCCGGACCGGCATTCAGGTACTTGTACGTACACCCCACGGCCAGGTCGGCTCCGGCACCGTCGAGGTCCACCGGTGCGGCGCCGACGCTGTGGCAAAGGTCCCAAAGCATCAGCGCGCCGCGCTCGTGGACCAAAGACGTGACCGCTTCGATATCGAGCCGCGCCGCCGACCGGTAGTTCACGTGCGACAGGCAAACCAGAGCCGTCCGGTCGTCCACACAGGACGCCAGCGAATCGAGGTCCACCCCGTTCACCGGATCCGAACGGACCCACCGCACTTCGATCGGTTCGCGCGCGCCCAAGCTGGCATGGGCCGCAGCGATTCCGGCGAGGACGTAACGATCGGTGGGGAACTCGTTGTCGTCGCACACGATCACCGATCGCCCCTGCTGCATCTTGAGCGCCGCGCCGGCGAGCTTGTAGAGGTTCACCGTGGTGGTGTCGCCCACCAGCACCTGCCCGGGGCCGGCACCGATTAGCCGCCCGACCAGATCGCCCACCGACAAGGGAAGGTTGACCCACTCTTCCCATCCCCCAACGAGTTCGTGTCGCCAGCTCTCCAAGCCAGCGTTCACCGCGTCGGCGACCCGCCGCGGCAACCTCCCCAATGAATTGCCGTCCATGTAGATCGGCCCGTTCGAATCGATGAAGAACTCACCTCTGAACCGCGCCAACGGGTCGGTTCTGTCGAGCGCCTCCGCCTCCGCGCGCTCCACTCGCCCTACCGCCGGCCGGCGCGCTCGGACTCGATCGAGGTCACTATGTCGTCGAACACCTTCTGCACAGGCTGCTCGCCGTCGATGTCGACGACCAATCCTCTACCTGCGTAGTAGGCGAGGAGCGGCTCGGTCTCGGACTCGTAAACGTCGAGCCGGTGCTCAATGGTCTCGATGGTATCGTCCGCGCGCCCTTCCGCCTCGGCTCTCGCGAGGAGCCGCCGGCGCAATTCCTCCCGGCTAACGACCAGATGTACCACGGCCTGCAACTCGACGCCTTCCACCTGCTTGGCCCACTCGTACGCCTCCTCCGCTTGCCGCAACGTCCTGGGGAACCCGTCAAGGACATAGCCGCCGGCCCGAGCCGCGCGCAGAACCGGCCCGGCGAGCATCTGCATGACCAGTTCATCCGGGACGAGGTCGCCCTTCTTCAAATAGGAGGCCGCGATCCGTCCGATAGGGGTGCCAGCCGCGACTTCTTTACGAAAAAGGTCCCCGCTCGACAGGTGAGCGACGCCGTAGAAGGCGGCCAGCCGGGCGGCCTGAGTCCCTTTCCCCGCCCCTGGGGCGGCCACCATCAGCAAGCGCATGCGCCGACACCCTACAAGCGGACCGAAACAATGAAAACATCGCTGACCACGTCACCGGACGTCATCGCGTTCATGAAACGGTCCGATCGCGAACCGCAACTTTCACTGTCTCGCCGGTGACTTCGTCCGCCACGACGCGTCGCGCGCCCATTCTTTCCGCCAGCTCGCGGACCAGCCCCAGCCTCGGTGAGCCGGCGGCACCTTCCACGTCGACTATCACCGCATCGATCCCAGCCCGCCGGATGGCCTCGGCCGCTTGGTTTGCTGCCTCCACCGGGTTGGCGCCGTCGGGACCCGAGGTGGCCCTTCCATCGGTTATGACCACCAGCACCGCCCGGTGGGTCGAAGACCTCGACTTGGCAACCTCGAGCGCCTGAGTGAGGCCAGCGTGAAGGGGGGTCCGTCCACCGGTACCCAGCGACTGCAACCGAGCTCGTGCGACCTCGACGCTAGAAGTCGGGCGCAGCAGGACCTCGGCCTTATCGCCTCGAAAGGCGACCAGAGACACGAGATCACGGCGCTGGTAGGCGTCTACCAAAAGGCCGAGCACGGCGGACCGTGCCGCCTCGACCCGTTCTGGAGCACCCATCGAGCCCGACGCGTCCACCGCCACGACTATGAGATGGGCCTGCCCGTGTTCTCTCACCGCCTCGCGGACATCGTGTTCGGAGACCAGCTGGCCGGCCGTGTCACCCAGTGGCGCAACCCCAGGGACACCCCCGGCGGATCTGCGGGCTACGGCGGCTCGCACGGTGGCTCCTACCGCAACCGACCCGATCGGACCGTCGGGGACGCGGTCGCCGATGACCCGACCGCGAGTCGCCTGTGCCTTCGCGCCCCCGCCGGGGGGGCTCACCAGGGGCCGACGACCCGCTCGTCGTTGCAGAGGGATGACGCCCGGTGTCGGGTCGCCGAGATCGCGCCCGTCGTTCTGGCGCTGCTCCGACATGTCGGCACTCGAGCTTGGGGCACTGGCATCTCCGGCGGTGGTGTCTCCGGCGGTGTCGTCCTCGGAACCCCGGCCCTCCGCGTCGTCGCCGGCGCCGTCGCCGGCACCGAGGTGCTCGTCCATGGCGGCGTCAAGTTGGTCGCGGTCCAACCCGAACGGGTCGAGCGGATCCCGGCGGGCCATGTGCGTGAGAGCCATCGGAGCGACCCGCCGAACGTCATCCTCGGTCGCGACCCCCCGGCCCTCCCAACCGGCGAGGGCGGCGGCCGCCCGGCAGATGGTCAGATCCGCCCTCAGCCCCTCCGCGCCGACCGCGGCACACAGCGAGCTGACGCTTGCGAGCAAATCGTCGGGAAGGCGTGCAGGTCTGGCCGCGGCCAGCCGCTCGGTGAGCCGGCGCTGCTCGCCGGCGAAGGCGGACGACACTGAATCAGGCGAAGCGTCGAATTCCAGCCTCCGGCGGACCGCTGCGGCGCGTTCCTCTGGATCCGCGGACCCTCGCACGTCCACCGCCAGCCCGAACCTGTCGAGCAGCTGAGGCCGAAGATCGCCCTCTTCGGGGTTCATGGACCCGACGAGAAGAAAACGACTCGGGTGCGAATGCGAAATCCCCTCCCGCTCCACCCGGTTGACTCCACTCGCCGCGACATCGAGGAGCACGTCGACGAGATGATCGGGCAGGAGGTTGACCTCGTCCACATAAAGGACTCCCCCGTCCGCTAGCGCGAGCAACCCGGGGTCGAAACGCTTCTCGCCACCAGTCAGCGCGGCCGCAAGATGGATTGTGCCGACGACGCGGTCCTCGGTGGCTCCGACCGGAAGCTCCACGAAGCGAGCAGATCCGGGAAGCAGCTCTGCCAGACCTCTCGCAAGGGTCGACTTGGCGCTCCCCTTCTCGCCTCGCAGAAGCACCCCGCCGACAAGCGGATCGACCGCGTTGAGGAGCAGGGCGAGCTTGGCGTCTTCTTGGCCGACCACCGCCGAAAAAGGCAAGCCGGTCACCTGGACTCCTCCCATCCTTCACCTTCGAGAACCGCGCCGCGGAGCGTCTCGACCGCTTCCGCCGACGCGTTCCACAGCCCTCTCTCGTAGGCCTCCATGAGGCGCTCTGCCATCGAGCGGAGCGCCCACGGATTGGACTGT
>CAZCCS010000320.1:0-1283 GCA_964497005.1 uncultured Acidimicrobiaceae bacterium
CCCCCGGGCCCGTCCCCGACGGCTGCGGAACCTGCAGGCGGTGCATAGACGCCTGCCCAACCGGCGCCCTGACCCACGACGAGCCCGGCCACCTCGACGCCCGGAAGTGCCTGGCATGGCTCGTCCAGGCGCCAGGCATGTTCCCGAGGCAATACCGGATCGCGCTCCACGATCGGATCTACGGGTGCGACGACTGTCAGGAGGTCTGCCCGGTGAACCGCCTCGCGGCCCGCCGGCAACCACCGCCCGCCGCAGCCGGCGACGCGCAGACCACAGTCGATGTGCTCGCCATCCTCGCCGCCACAGACTCCGCGCTTCTCGATAGCCTCGGCCGGTGGTACATCCCCAACCGGGAAGCCAAATATCTGAGGCGCAACGCGCTGATCGTTCTAGGCAACACGGGGGATCCCACGGCTCCTGAAGTGAGAAACGCCGTCGAGGCCGCAATCACCCACCGCGATCCGATCATCAGGGCGCACGCCGTATGGGCGGCCGCCCGCATCGGCTACCGAGACCTGCTGCCAGAACACGACGATGACCCGCTGGTGCAGGACGAGATCGACGCGGCAGCCGGCGTGCCTGTGACGACCCGGTGACCAGCTCCAGCCCGCTCCGGCACCTTCTCGTAACCAACGACTTCCCCCCCAAGATCGGCGGAATCCAGTCCTACCTCTGGGAATTGTGGCGCCGGCTCCCCGCCGAGGACGTCACTGTCCTGACCAGCCCGCACGTCGACGCCGACCTGTTCGACCGCGAACAGCTGTTCCGCGTCGATCGGACAAGAGAACCGGTCCTGCTTCCCAACCCCCTCCTCACCAGGCGCGTCCGCCAACTCGCCGCCACAACAAACTCCCGCTTCGTCGTCCTCGACCCCGCGGTCCCGCTCGGCATCATCGGCCCGAGCCTCGGGCTCCCCTACGCGGTGGTCCTCCACGGTGCCGAAGTGACAGTCCCTGGTCGCATCCCCGGATCGAAGCGTCTTCTCGCAAAGGTGCTCAGGGAAGCCTCGCTCGTGATCTCCGCCGGCGGGTATACCGAGGCCGAAGCGCGCCGCATAGAACAGGACCTCCCGCCCGTGGTCCAAATCCCCCCGGGCGTGGACGTCTCCAAGTTCGCGCCGCTCCCATCCATAGAAAAAATCAGCACCCGCGCCCGCCTCGGCCTCCCAACATCAGGCCCCCTTGTCCTGAGCGTCAGCCGACTCGTCCCCCGAAAGGGAATGGACGTCCTGATCGAAGCCGCAGCCCGTCTCAAAACGTCTGGTCGCCAGCCGGATCTGAACG
>CAZCCS010000320.1:1293-4100 GCA_964497005.1 uncultured Acidimicrobiaceae bacterium
AGCACCTCATCCACAAGACCGGCGCCCCTGCACGCCTCCTCGGCCGTGTACCGGGCGTCGACCTGCCGGGCCTGTACGCGTGCGCCGACGTGTTCGTGCTCAGCAACCGCTCCAGATGGGGAGGGTTGGAGCAGGAGGGGTTCGGGATTGTTTTCCTGGAGGCCGCCGCTGCGGGTGTGCCTGCGGTCGCCGGCGATAGCGGGGGAGCGGCCGAGGCGGTGGTCGACGGCGAGACGGGGATCGTGATCAGAGACCCGACCGACTCGGCGGCGGTGGCGCGAGCCGTTGACCAACTTCTCTCAGATCCTGCGCTGGCGAGCCGGCAAGGTCAGGCCGCCCGCCACCGTGCGGAGACCGAGTACTCCTACGACGTGCTCGCCGCACGCCTCGCAGAGGCGCTTGCCAAGTTGGCTGGGAATTGACACCCCGATGAGCCCGCGGTGAGGCCCGCCGACTACCGTTTTGCCCAGAGATAGCAACCGAGAGAAGGAAAGGAGGTAGTCCCCAGTGCAGGAGCAGGTCACCGAGCGCACGATCATCCGCGGCACCCCCGATCAGTGCTACGCGGTCCTGACCCACTTCGAGGACTATCCCCGATGGGCGGCCGACATCAAGTCGGTGCATGTCGATGAGCGCGACGCGCAGGGCAATGCCGCCCTCGTCACCTTCAGGGCAGCGGCTTTCGGGAGAAGCACGTCCTTGACGCTTCGCTACGACTACAGCGAGGCACCCGGCAAGCTCTCGTGGACGCAGGAGCGGGGCGACATCACCCGCCGCTACGACGGCTCGTACGAGCTGCTGCCGTCTGGGGACGGAGGAACCGAGGTCGTGTACACCCTTGTGGTCGACCTGATCGTCCCACTCCCCGGCTTCGTAAAGCGCAGAGCAGAGGGGCGGATCACTAGTACCGCGTTGAGGGAGTTGAAGGCCCAGGTGGAGAGCGCCGGCGCCCCCCAACCCATCACAGAGGCGTAGTCAAGTTCGGCGCCCTACTGTGGGGGCCATGTCTTTTTACGAAGTGCCGATCTCGGGCCTAGACGGCTCGCCCCTGGATCTCGGCAGCCTCGCCGGCAAGGAGGTCCTCGTCGTCAACGTCGCCTCCAAGTGCGGGCTCACGCCTCAGTACGAGGGGCTCGAGCAGCTGCAGCGCCGGTACGAAGGCAAGGGCTTCACTGTTCTCGGGGTGCCGTGCAACCAGTTCGCCGGCCAGGAGCCGGGCAGCTCCGAGGAGATTCAGACGTTCTGCTCGACCAACTACGGAGTGACGTTTCCTCTGACCGAGAAGATCGAAGTGAACGGCGAGGGACGCCACCCCCTCTACGAGCTGCTGACCGAGACGTCCGACTCCGAAGGCAAGGCCGGTGACATCCAATGGAATTTCGAAAAATTCCTGGTGTCGCCCGAGGGCAAGGTGGTCGGCAGGTTCCGGCCACTTGTTGAGCCGGGGTCGGAAGAGCTGGTCTCGGCGATCGAATCCAATCTCCCTTAGGCCGAGTGGCGGCGAGCACCGCTCTCGGGATTGATGTCGGGGGGACCAAGCTTCTGGCCGTCCGCATGGACGACGACGGCCGGGTCACCACTGAAGCAACGCAGGACAGCCCCCGGGACACGCCGTCGCTCGTCGAAGCTGTCCGCGAAACAGTCGACCATCTTTGCGGGGGATCGGTTCGGTCGATCGGAATAGGCGTGCCGGGGCTCGTCGACGCCAGCGGCACGGTGCGGTTCGCGCCGAATCTTCAGGGGCTGTCGGGGCATCCGCTCAAATGCGAGCTCGAGACTGTTTTCCCTGGTACCGCAATCTGGGTCGGCAACGACGCCACCGCCGCCTGCTGGGGCGAGCGCATGAGGGGTGCCGCGTCCGGGAGCGACGAGGTCGTGATGGTCACGCTCGGTACGGGCATCGGAGGCGGGATAGTCAGCGGCGGGCGGCTGCTCGAAGGCGGCCACGGCTACGCCGGCGAGTTCGGCCACATGGTCGTGGATCCGCACGGTCCCCTCTGCCCCTGCGGCAAGAAGGGATGCTGGGAGCGGTTTGCCTCGGGTAGCGGGCTTGGTGTGCTTGCCCGGGAAGCCGCCCTCGCCGGCACCGCCAGCCGGCTGGTGGAGTTGGCCGGCGGTGATCCCGAAGCCGTGCGCGGCGAGCACGTGACCAGGGCGGCAGCCGAGGGCGACTTCTCTGCTCAGGAGATCATGGACCGCTTCGCCTGGTGGGTCGCCCTTGGCCTTTCGAACCTCGCCAACGCGCTCGACCCCGAGTTGATCGTCATAGGCGGCGGGTTGATCACCGCCGGCGAGGTGCTGATGAACCCGACCCGGCGCGCTTTCCAGCAACTCGTCGAAGCCGCCGAAGCGAGGGCGAATCTGCGCATCGTCGCCGCCGCGCTAGGCGCGTCGGCCGGGGCCATCGGGGCGGCGACGAGGGCGGCTGCCGAGTCCTGACCACCTTTAATGGCGGCGGGTCGGGGGTGTCGGTCAAGTAGGCTTCCCCGGTGGAGTTTCGCCGGATCAACGGGCTTCCCCCTTACGTTTTCGCGATCATCAACGAGCTTCGGGACGAGGCGCGCCACGCCGGCCGAGATGTCATCGACATGGGTTTCGGCAACCCTGACATCCCGAGTCCCGACGTGGCGGTGGACAAGCTCGCCGAGGCGGCACGCAACCCTCGCAACCATCGCTACTCGGCGTCGCGGGGCATCCCCAAGCTTCGACTCGCCGTCTCAAACCTGTACCTGCGCAAGTTCGGAGTCGAGTTGGACCCCGACACCGAGGTGGTCACGACAATCGGGGCGAAGGAGGGTCTGTCGCAC
>CAZCCS010000321.1:0-4090 GCA_964497005.1 uncultured Acidimicrobiaceae bacterium
TCGATCGGTTCGCCGACGGTTGTCATGTGTTTGAAGTGGTAGTCGTACTTGGCTGGCTCGTCCGGACCCATCTTCCGCAGCATTCGGATCGTCGTCGGCGCGGTGTGGAATATGTTCACCCCCAGTCGTTGCGCGATCCGCCACGGACGGCCAGGATCCGGATAGGTGGGCACGCCCTCATACATCACGCTCGTCGTGCCTAGTGATAGAGGGCCGTACACGATGTAGGAGTGGCCGGTGACCCAGCCGATGTCGGCGAAACACCAGTAGGTGTCGTCCGGATGGATGTCCTGGTAGTACTTGGAAGTGCCCGCCACGTAAGCCAGATAGCCGCCCGTGCTGTGCTGGCATCCTTTTGGCCGGCCCGTCGTGCCGCTCGTGTACATCAGGAACAGTGGAGCTTCGGAAGGCATCGAAACCGGCTCCACCGACCGCTCTCGATAGTCGGTCAGTAAGTCGTCAACAAAGAAGTCCCGACCGTCGACCATCGGGCTCTCCGAGGCGTAGCCGCCCAAGTGCCGGCGCCAGACCAGCAGCTTGTCGATTCGGCAACCGAGGTCTCCTGCTCTGGTGACCGCCTCGTCGGCCTTGACCTTGTGGTCAAGTAGAGCACCGTTGCGGTAGAAGCCGTCCATAGTCACCAGCACATGACTGTCGGCATCGGCCATCCGTTCACCGCACGCCGCTCCGCTGAATCCAGCGAATACCTGTGAATGGATGGCGCCGAGGCGAGCGCATGCGAGCATGGCAACCGGCAACTCCGGGACCATCGGAAGATGGAGCGTCACCCTGTCGCCGGCCTTCACTCCCGCGAAGTCCCGCAGCAGAGCTGCGAACTCGTTGACCCTCTTGTACAGCTCCCTATAGGTGATGACCAGAGTCGTTTGGTCTTCGAGCTCCGGCACCCAGATCAACGCCGCCTTATTGGCGCTGCCTGCCAAGTGTCGGTCCACGCAGTTGAAGCTGGCGTTGAGACGGCCGCCGACGAACCACTTCCAAAAAGGCGGATCACTTGTATCGAGGATCGTGTGCCAGTACGAGTCCCAACTTAGAAGCTCGGCGTACTCCTTGAAGCAATCCGGAAAGTGTTCCTCGCTGAAACGACCGAAGATGTGATGGTCAGCCGCGTTGGCTTGGGCGATGAACTCGGTGGGAGGCTGGACGTACTCCTCCTCGCGCCAATGGGCTGCAATCTGCGCCTCAGAGATCTGTTCATCGAGTGCCATGGCACCGACCCCCTGCTACTTCATCGTCGGAACCCTGGTTGCCATCTCGGACCTTGCGGGCGGCAAGGGAGCGAGGGGGAACGTTGGAACGATACGCCTCTTGAACGTCTCGTTGACGACACCGGCGAACGAGGCATACCAGGCTGCGGCTGCGGTGACCACTCCGATCCAGCCTCCCGTTTTGGTCCAATTCGCGCTCGTCTCGAACGCACCTACGGTGAGGCACAGGAACGTCGCTGTCAGCAGTACGAACACGACCGCAACCGCCCCGCTCACCCGGAGGGACGGGATGATCATGTAGAAGGTGAAGAATGTCCACCCGAGAAGGAAAACGCCCAGTGCCACGGGAAGATCCCTCACTCGGATTCCCGGGACTATGAACCTCACGAATATGTAGTAGGCGACCCAGAAGGCACCAAAAGAGGAAAACGCGAGCGCGCCGAACGTGTTCTTGCGGACGAATTCCCACATGCCGGCAAGGATCTGTACGATGCCTCCGTACGCGAGGGCAAGAGCCAAGGCTGCGCTCGCTCCCGCCCCCCACACATTCGTGTTGCTGATACTCAACGCGAACGTTGTCATCGCAAACGCCGCCAACCCGAGCGGAGCGGGATCGGCCGTGTATTGCATCGGCTCGGCCCGTACCTCCCCTCCCGCCAGCGGCTCGGACATTGATACGGACTCTTGGACCATATCGTCCCCCTATTCCAAGGCAGACGCAAGCGCGGAACGCCTCCGGCACTCCTTCAAAACTGTACCCCCTCGCCCAGAGAAACCAATCCTCAAATCTCTCTTTGGCCGACCGTGACGACGATCGGGTCGGTGCGGCGGCTGCGGGTTCGGCTACCGAACAAGGCTGACCGTGATCGTTCGCCCGGTTACGGGGACGGGTTGGTCGATTGGTCCCGAAGGGCCGAGGTCGACCGTGACCGCTACGGTGCCGCAGTCCGGCGGGGGGGAGACCGTCCAGGTGCCGCTGCCACTGAGGGTCAACTGTTGGCATGAGACGTTGCTCAGGTCGAGGAACTCGGTCGAGGAGCGATGCCCGGTGAAGGTCCAGCCCCAGATGGAGAACTGGGTGCGGATGGTCCGGTAGTTGAAGCTGGACGGGACCGGTTCGGGGTTCTGGGTCTTGGCGAAGGCGAACTCTTCGAGGCCCCGGAACCATGCGTTGCGGTAGACGTCCGAATGGTTGCCTTGGTGGATGGCGAAAGTGTTGGGGACGCCTGCGACTTTGAAGTCCGCCTGCATGTCCATGTTCATCGGGAACACCAGCACTTCGAAGGGCGTGCTGCTGGCGTCCTCGGCCCGGCGCGGGCCCATGTCGTTGACGAAGCTGTCGATGCCTATCGCGTCGCCGTTGGCGGCGAGGTCTGTCGGCATGTTTCCCCGGAAGTACGCCTGGTCCGCAGCGGGGTCGCCGAAAGCGTCTAGGGCAGTCACGAAGGTGCCGACTTGCGGCGGCGTCGGCGCGGTGGCGACAGCCCCGGTCAGCGGTGGTAGGCGCGAATACGTAATGGCAATGGGCGGACTGACCGCTGGCGGGAGCGCGGGAGGAGCCGGAGCGAATAGGAAGTTGTGGGCACCTGACACCGAGATCGTGCTCGACCACAAGTCAGGGTGCTGCAGGCCCTCCTTGAAGGCGCCGTAGCCGCCGAGCGACACGCCCGCTATGGCCTGGCCGGTTCGTCCCTGCGCGGCGGATAAGAAGCTGCCCACGAAGCCGGGCAGCTCGGTGGTCAGATACTGCTCGAATCGCGGGGGTGGCGTGTCGTAGCGCTGCTGGTCGCCCCCCAGTGCGTAGCGCGGGTTCCAATCGACCCAGTAGCTGTCCAGGCCAGGAGCCGGCCCGTACCCGCCGGGCAGCGTCTGGCCGAGGGGAGCAACCAGGATGAAGTTCAATGATCGGGCGGGCGACCATGTAGCGGGGCTGTAGTACAACCACGGCGCGGTTTCGAAGCCGGGGGGCGGTTGGTGGTCGAGGGCCTGCACCCAAGCGGAGGTCGCCGTGCCCGGCGCACCGAGCATCTCGGTGTAATCGCCACCGAACCCGTGGAGCAGGTACAGGACCGGGCACCTGACCGCCGCGGCGGGCGCGCACGCCCGAGGCACGTAGTACTCGAACGGCGCTGGTACGCCGTTGCCCAGGGCGAAGCTCGTGAGCTCCTGGCACGCGACGACCCCCACCACGACGCCCGGCGGTTGGCCCGGCGCCGGGGGGGCCGTGCAAGCGGTCGGCAAAGTCGGTGCGGTCGAAGCGTGTGCGCCGACGACGGGCACCACTACCAGCGCGGCACCAGCGGCCGCGGCGAGCACAGCGCCCCGGCGGATACGCAACCCCATGGACGGATCGGTTCGGCGCTGCGGGGTTACCCACCTGCCCGGCTTTTCGGTCAATCTCGAGTTGCTGATTGTGTCCTCATGTAGGCTCCGGCCATGTCATTAGGGGGCGGAAGCGACGATCAATTCGACTGGGCACCGAAAATGGAGCCCCCGATCCCGTTCTTGGAAAGCGGTGACCCCGACGGCTCGCCGTACCCGAGCTTCGGGGAGAGCGCCCAATACCTCGGCTTCGGAGAGGGCGCCCCGCCGCCACGGCGGCGCCGGCGGTGGCCGATCGCCCTGGCCGCGACCGCCTCGGTCGGGCTCATAGCTCTGGTACTTGCACTAGTGGCACCTGGCGGGGCTCACAACGCCAACGGCCAGGCGATCGTGATCGCTTCTGTCAACCACGCGGTCGCCAGCAAGACTGCTCAGGCAACCCTCACCATGAACGTGAACTCCGGACAGATGACGGGCAAGGGCAATGGGACGATCGATTTCACCGACGGGGCGATGGATCTCACGATCGACGCCAACCTCCC
>CAZCCS010000322.1:0-4088 GCA_964497005.1 uncultured Acidimicrobiaceae bacterium
GGTGATGATGCGCTCGGTTGGCATGCGCCCCTTGGTTGTCCACGGCGGCGGCCCTCAGATCGGCGAGCTGATGGAGCGGCTGGGAAAGGTCCCCGAGTTCGTCGACGGGCTGCGCGTGACCGACGCGGAGACCCTGGACATCGCGAGGATGGTCCTGGTCGGCAAGGTCAACCGCGACATCGTCTCAGCGGTGAACATCCACGGACCTCTTGCCGTCGGTGTATCCGGTGAGGACGCCGGCCTGATCAACGCCGAGGCAAGAGATCCTTCTCTCGGTTTCGTTGGCGATGTCGTCTCGGTCAATCCCGACTTGCTCACGCGACTGCTCGCTGAGGATCTCATTCCCGTCGTCGCGACGATCGGGAGCGACGCGACGGGCCAGGCCTTCAACATCAACGCCGACACCGCGGCGGGCGCCATCGCCGAAGCAGTGCGCGCCGTGAAACTCGTGTACCTCACCGACGTCGACGGCATCAGAAGCGACCGCGACGATCCCTCCAGCCGTATATCTGCGGCCAACGCCGCCGACCTCGAAGCGATGCTCGAGGACGGAACCGTTGGGGGAGGGATGATCCCGAAGGTTCGCTCATGCGTGCACGCGGTTCGCAACGGCGTCGCGCAGGCACACATCCTCGATGGCCGCCAGGCTCATGCGCTCTTGCTGGAGATCTTCACCCGCGAGGGGATCGGAACGATGGTGAGCGAACAATGACCGATCACATCATGTCCACCTACCCGCCTGCGCCGGTCACGTTCGTCCGCGGTGAGGGAACCAGACTCTGGGATGAGTCCGGCAAGGAGTACCTCGACTTTCTCAGCGGCCTGGCGGTTACCTCGCTCGGGCATGCCCACCCTGCGGTGGCCGACGCCCTTTGCGAGCAAGCCCAAACCCTGTTGCATGTCTCGAACCTGTTCGGCACCCTTCCCCAACGCGACGTCGCAGCCACGATCGACCGGCTGGTGAACGCCGGAGACGGCCGCGTCTTTTTCTGCAATAGCGGAGCGGAAGCCAACGAAGCGGCCATCAAACTGGCCAGACGCTGGGCCGGCCCGGGGAGGTACGTCGTCGTCAGCGCGTACGGCTCGTTCCACGGACGGACCCTGGCCACATTGCACGCGACCGGGCAGCCATCCAAACACGAGCCGTTCCAACCGCTACCTGAAGGATTCCGCCACGTTGCCTGGCGCGACAGTGACGCCCTCGCCGCCGCGCTGGACCCGTCGGTCGCTGCCATCCTTCTCGAGGCGGTGCAGGGCGAAGGCGGTGTCAACCCGGCTGGGGGCGACTACTTCCGTTCCGTCAGGCAGCTCTGCGACGAGCGCGGCATTCTCATGATCGTCGACGAAGTGCAGACCGGGCTCGGACGCACCGGGGCCTGGTTCGGCTTCCAACACTACGGAGTTCGGCCGGACGTGGTCACCATCGCCAAGGCGCTCGGCAACGGGGTTCCGATCGGAGCCTGCTGGGCTCGCGACGACGTCGCTTCAGCGTTCGTTCCAGGGGATCACGCGACGACTTTCGGCGGCCAACCGCTTGCAACGTCTGCAGCGCGCGCTGTTCTTGAGGTGATGCAAGCGGAAGATGTCCCTTCTCGGGCTCGGCGGGCGGGTGAATACCTGACCGCGTCGCTCTCCAAGCTCGAGGGGGTGAAGGAAGTACGGGGCCTTGGCCTCCTGCTGGCAGTTGAGCTCGAGCAGGAGAAAAAGGCGGCGGAAGTCGCTGCGGCCGCCCTCGACGCCGGCCTGGTCATCAACGCGGTGACCGCCTCGGCGCTCCGGCTCGCCCCGTCATTGCTCGTCACGGAGGCGGAAATGGACGAAGCGATCTCGATCCTTGCCGGCGCTATCGAAGTAGTCCGAATGCCGGCCGCGGAGAAGTAGCTCGACAGTGCGGCATTTTCTGGAAGTCGACGACCTGAGCGCGCCCGAGTTGAAACGGGTGCTTGACATGGCAGAGACGCGAAACCCACCGCCGGTCCTCGAGGGACGCGGCGTCGCGCTGATCTTTGAGAAACCCTCCAACCGCACGAGAAATTCGACCGAGATGGCCGTCTTCCAACTCGGAGGGCATCCGATCACCATCCGGGGTGACGAGATAGGCATGGGCGAGCGCGAGACCGTGGAAGACGTGACCCGGGTGCTCGCCCGTTACCACTCGGTCGTGGCCGCGAGGGTGTTCGATCACGGCGTCCTCGAGGAGATGCGGAGGGTGGGGGGGGTTCCGATCGTGAACCTCCTCTCCGACCGGTCGCATCCCTGTCAGGCGCTCGCCGACCTACTGACGCTCCGGCAGCAGTGGGGCAGCTTGGAAGGCCACAGCGTGGCCTGGGTGGGCGACGGCAACAACGTCGCGCGGAGCCTTACGTTGGCGTGCGCAATGGCAGGTGTCGACGTGCGGCTCGCATCGCCTCCGGGTCATCAGCTCGACGCAGCTACCGTCGACGGTGCGCTTTCCTACGGCGTTTCAGTGACGGTTACCACCGATCCGGCCGAAGCGGTGCGGGGCGCGGACGCGGTTTACACGGACGTCTGGGTTTCCATGGGACAGGAATCGGAGGCGAACTCGAGGAGCGACGCGTTCGCCGGCTACCAGGTGAACGAAGCCCTGATGTCCAAGGCAGCGAAGAACGCCGTCTTCCTACACTGCCTGCCAGCTCACCGCGGGCTGGAGGTCAGCGCCGGCGTGATCGACGGGCCGGCAAGCGTCGTGTGGGACCAGGCGGAGAACAGGATGCACGCGGCCCGCGGACTTCTCTGGTGGTTGATGGAGGATTCAGGCCGTTGAAGCTGTCCAAGGCTCAGCGCCAGCACCGCATCGAGCAGCTCATCGAGCACAACCCGGTGACCAGCCAAGGTCAGCTCGTGGAGATGCTCGCAGAGTCGGGTGTCGAGGCCACCCAGGCGACCGTCTCCCGTGATCTCGAGGAGATCGGCGCGGTGAAGGTCCGGGCCGCCGGCGGGGATCCGGTGTACGCGGTACCGGAGCTCCCCAAGGACCGTGTCGCACCGGAGGAGCACCTTCGCCGTGTCCTTGGCGACTGGGTCGTGGAGGTGGGTTGTTCGGCCAACCTGGTCGTGGTACGCACACCGCCTGGCTCGGCTCACGTGGTCGCGTCGGCCCTGGACCGGGCATCCCTAAAGGAGATTCTTGGCACGGTGGCGGGAGACGACACCATCATCGTGGTCGCAGCGGAGAAGACTGGTGGCGTTGCCCTCGCGCGTCGCTTGTCTGGACTCGCCGGTTTGTAGAAACACCAGTGAGTCGAACACAGGAAGGAACCTAGATGGCAAAACGAGTCGTGCTGGCCTATAGCGGTGGTCTTGACACCTCCGTAGCGGTCCGGTGGATGATCGAGGAAATGAATGTCGAGGTAATCGCCCTGGCCGCCGATGTCGGTCAAGGCGGGGACTGGGAGACGATCAGGCAGCGCGCCCTTGCCGCGGGCGCGTCCGAAGCGATTGTGCTCGACCTTCGCGAGGAGTTCGCCAACGACTTCGTCGCTCCCGCGTTGAAGGCGAACGCGAAGTATGAGGGGAAGTATCCCCTTATCTCGTCTTTGTCGCGGCCGATCATCGTGAAGTATCTCGTCGAGGCCGCCCGTGAGCACGGAGCGGACGCCGTGGCCCACGGCTGCACCGGGAAGGGCAACGACCAGGTCCGTTTCGAGGTCTCAACCGCTGCTCTTGCACCCGACCTGGAGGTGATCGCGCCGGTCCGCGGGTGGGGCATCACGCGTGAGCAGTCCATCGAACTGGCGGAGAAGTGGGGCATCCCCATCACCGTGACCAAGTCGAGCCCCTACAGCATCGACCAGAACCTATGGGGAAGGACTATCGAGTGCGGCATTCTCGAGGATCCGTGGGAGCAACCTCCGGAGGAGGTGTTCGACCTGACCACGCCGACCGCGACCGGCCCAACGGAGCTGGTGATCTCCTTCGAGGAAGGCCTGCCGGTCGCGCTCGATGGTAACCGCATGCCGCTCCCAGAGTTGATCGGGGAAGTCGACCGCACCGTCGGGTCGTACGGGTGGGGCCGCATCGACATGATCGAGAACCGCCGCGTCGGGATCAAGAGCCGCGAAGTTTAC
>CAZCCS010000323.1:0-4088 GCA_964497005.1 uncultured Acidimicrobiaceae bacterium
GGGGGGGGGGCCGGCGGGGGGGGCCGGCGGTGGGGCCGGCGGTGGAGGCCGGCGGTGGGGCCGGCGGTGGTCCGGGGGACACGCCGAGCGGGGTGGGTAGAGAAAGTCAACCATAGTTGACTAACTCTACCCAGTAGACATGAGAAGATCTGTCCTATAGTGTTATTTCATGCAGCCTAATGCCTCTGAGCTACTTGCAGGATGGCTCGCGACTCACCACGGGGTGATCAGCGCGCTCGAGGTCCAGCGTCTCGGTGTCGGAAAGGGCCATCTGAAAGGGAAGCTCAAGCGGGGCGAGTGGGAACGGCTGGCGAGAGGCGTGTACCGGCTCGCGGGAGCCCCGATGACGCCGGCGGGCCAGATGCGGGCGGCCGTACTGGAGGCTGGGGATGGCGCTGCCGTGTCCCACTGGTCCGCCGCGTGGGTCTGGGGCATCTCTGACCTGCCCGAGGTGCCGACGGTAACGGTCACGCACAACCGGGTCCGCACCGTAAGGAACGCTGATCTGGTCCGGACAAGGATCCCGTTCAAGGTCCAGGTGAAGAACCGAATTCCGTGCACCGATGCGGTTCGGACCATCTTCGACTGCGCCGGCGAGGCCACGCCGGAACAGATCGACGATCTCTTGGACCGGGCGCTCGCCAGGCGGGCGGTTCGTCTCTCGGACGTCGTAGGAGCGCTCGGTAAGCGGCAGTACCGGCACCACAAGGGCAGACCGCTGCTGGAGCAGCGGCTGGCCAAACGTGGCGTCACCGGGTCGCCGGCGCCCAGCGTTTTGGAGAGCCGTATGGCGCGTTTGTTCGAGGAGTACGGGTTGCCCGTCCCCAGGGCGGAAGTGCAGTGGGGACCGCAGCGCCGGTACCGGCTCGACTTCGCATATCCGCACCTGCGCCTCGCCATCGAGGTGGACGGCTGGACGGCGCATTTCACGCCGGAGCAGCAGAGGCGGGATAACCAGCGATCGAACACTCTGGCCAGGGCCGGCTGGACCGTCCTCCATTACGACTGGTGGGAGGTGACCTACGAGTCGGAACGGGTGGCGAAGGAGATAGCCGAGACCTACCGGCAGCTCGCGGCCTAGGCACCGCCGGCGCGAGGCCGGCGGACAGCAACCCGCCAGAGGCGGGTTGCTAACAGGAAAGAGGGGCCAGCCGAAGGCGGGTCAAGAAGCCGACGAAGGATTTGTCGCGCAGAGCCAGCCAAACGGGGGTCAGGAAGGCGGCGAAAGCTTCTCCGCCCGCAGGGCGAGGAGGCGTGGAATGGTGGCCGCCTCCACATACTCGGCCGCCCGGGCGAGGAAACCGGGCGGCGGCGCCGGCTCGTCCATCCGGGTCAGGTACAGACCAGTTGAAGCCATCGCGTTGACGTATCGGGAGAGCGGTCGGTGGATGAACGGGATGAAGACGTCCTTCTCGACTTCCTCCAGGCTGTGGTCCTCCACGAGGTAGGGCCCGATTCGCCAGTACTGCTCCTCGAGGATCGTGTCGTCGATCCAGCCGGAGCCGGGTGTCTGCAACAGGGGGTGGTTGAGCAGGAAGAGGAAGCGCCCGCCCGGCACCAGTACGCGGGACACCTCCGCCAACGCGGTGTCCACGTCCTCGATGTGCTCGAACACCAGGCACGCGACCGCGGCATCGAAACTCCCGGACGCAAACGGCAAAGCGGCCGCCTCGGCCCGCCCGAACACCACTCCCCCACGTCGCCGGCGGGCGACCTGCAACTGGCCCAGGGTCGGATCGACACCCGCGACGAACCGGACCGACCGCAACCGACGAGCCATGCGCCCGACTTGCCCCTCCCCGCAGCCGACGTCGAGCACACGACTACAACCCCGAAGCTGGGAGGCGATCCAGGGCAGGATCTGCTCGACGTACTCAGGGTCGGCTCCCTCGGTGAAGCCCTCCTGCCACCAGCCGGCGTTGGCTTCCCAGAGCTCGCGACCCTCGCTCACTCGCCGAGGCTGTGCGCCGCGATGCGCTCCGCGATCTCGGGGAACAGGGCCGGCGGGATGTCGTGGCCCATGCCGGGCACGATCCAGAGTGAGGACCCAGGGACGGCGGCGGCGGTCGCCTTGCCTCCCGATGGGTCGACCAGCGGGTCGGCCTCGCCGTGGATGACGAGGGTCGGCGCAGTCACCGACCGCAGGGCCTCGGTCCGGTCGGGTGAGCCGATGATCGCGGCGAGCTGGCGGGCCACGCCGTCTGGGTGGAACCCGCGATCGAAGGCCCGGGCCGCGTTGTCGCGGACGCGCTGCTCGTTGAACGGGTAACCCGGCGACCCGAACACCGTGTAGGCCTTCACCGCCGCCTCGATCGCCTCGTCACGGGTCGACGGAGGCGGCTCCATGAGGGCGGCCATGGCGTCGGGGTGCGGGTTGCCGACGGTGCGTTCGCCGGTCGTGGACATGATGGAGACCAGCGAGCGGACCTTCGAGGGATAACGGATCGCGAATGCCTGGGCGATCATCCCTCCCATGGACGCCCCGACGACGTGGGCCGAGGCGATCCCGAGCGCGTCGAGGAGCCCAGCGGCGTCGGCCGCCATGTCGTCCAAGACGTAGGGTGCCTTCGCGCTGCCGGACAGCGCCTGGATCATCAGTTCGCCGATGTTGGGGACGCCGGCGTCATCGAACCAGGTAGAGAGGCCGACGTCGCGGTTGTCGAAGCGGATCACGAAGAACCCTCGTTTCACCAGCTCGTCGACGAAGGCATCGTCCCAGGAGATCATCTGGGCTCCGAGTCCCATGACCAGCAGCAACGGCGGATCCGCAAGATTCCCCGCTGTGTCGTACTCGATGGTGATGTCGTTGCCGATCACGGAAGCCATGGGGGAACGCTAGCCGTGGAGCTTGACGAAAACGGCGTCCGCCACCGAGTCCGGCATCCACGAAAGCTCGCCCAGCGACTCGCGTGAAGCGGCCTTGATGGCTTTGACTCCACCTAGCTCCTTGATCAACCGCTTCTTGCGCGCCGGTCCCAGGCCGGGGATGTCGTCCAGGACGGACGCGGTCATCCTTTTTCCCCGGAGGTTTCGGTGGTAGGTGATCGCGAAGCGGTGCGCCTCGTCCCGGATCTGCTGCAGGAGGTACAGCGCCTCGGACGTGCGGGGGATGCGGATGGGGTCGGCTTGGCCGGGGACGTAGACCTCCTCGAACTGCTTGGCGAGCGCGGCGACCGGGATCTCGTCCTCGAGCCCGAGGTCCTCGACGACCCGCTCGGCCACGTTGAGCTGGCCCTTGCCGCCGTCGATGAGCAGTAGCTGCGGGGGGTAGGCGAACCGGCGGCGGCGGTCCTCGACCGGCCGCTCCCTCTCGGCGAGATAGGCCTGCAGGCGGCGGGTTATGACCTCGCCCATGGCCGCGTAGTCGTCGTTCTGGCCGACGGTGCGGATCTTGAACCGGCGGTACTCCTGCGGGCGGGGCAGGCCGTCTTCCATCACGACCATGCTTCCTACGTAGTCAGTCCCCTGGAGGTGGCTCATGTCGTAGCACTCGATCCGCAACGGTGCCTCGGGGAGGCCGAGGGCGTCCTGAAGGGCGTTGAGCGCCTTGGCCCTGGCGTTGTGGTCGGCGGCCCGTCTCAGCCGGTGCTGGGTGTACTGCTCGCCGGCGTTGCGGGTGACCATCTCGAGCAGGGCCTTCTTGTCGCCGCGCTGAGGGACCCGCACCTCGACGTTCGTGCCGGCTCGGGCTTCGGGGTTGACGCTTCGCTCGACCCGGTATCGCTGGCTGGCGGCCCACCACTCGCCGGCGCCGACCGCCCCGACCGGGCCGACGGGGCCGGCTCCAGCGGATACCTCGGTGTCACCGCCGGAACGGAGGGCGGCGAGCCAGGCTTCGAGGGTGTCGTCGTCGTCGGGCGGGTTCGGGACCAGCACGAGCGGCGGTACGCCGAGGGGTGCGTCGGCGTAGTGCTGCTCGACGATCTGAGCGACGAGCTGAGCCGGCGAGAGGTCCTCGACCTTGTCGACGATGAAGCCTTTGCGACCGACGACCCGGCCGCGCCGGACATAGAAAACCTGGATGGCCGCTTCGAGCTCGTCCTCGACCAGGCCGAAGCAGTCGAGGTCCTCGGCCCGCTCGGTGACCA
>CAZCCS010000324.1:0-4070 GCA_964497005.1 uncultured Acidimicrobiaceae bacterium
GTCGCCAGCCCCGGACCAAGGGTGGTTCCGTCGTCGGGGCCCTGCTGCTCCCAGAACCGATCCGAGGGCACCCCCTTGGCGGTCGCCTTGGTGGCGCCAGCCTTCGATGTCCCGCCGGCAAAGGCACCAGTGGTCACCAGTGCCATCCCCGCCAGCGCACCCGCAATGACCACACTTCTGAACGCCCCGGTTCTCATTGAGCAGTTGTACGCCGCCGGAACGCCGTTTTCCTCCTGCTTTCTCCCAATTGCCCTGCCTCTTGGGCGTGGTGGTCAGCTTGCGGTGGGCGGCTGTCCCGGCTCGCCGATCTCGGCGGGCCTCTCAGAGGTTCGACTCGTCGGCAGGGATGTCGGGAAGCGGTGGCGCTGGAGCGAGCGACGAGTCCTCGAGGAGAAGCTCCGCACAGCCGATCGCGTAAGAAGTCATCGACAGCGATCCCATCGAATAGCCGTCGACGATGACTTCCACGGTCTCTCCGCCCTCCTCGGCGAGGCCGGCGAAATAAAGAAGCGGTATGAAATGGTCCGGTGTCGGGGCGGCGAGTCCATAGTCCCGATCGTCGACGATCAATCCGAGATCGCCCGGACTGCTCGTCATCATCTGGACGACTTTGTCGTCGAAGCGCTGCGCCCAGTCGAACGCCGAGTCCGGTTGGTTCCAGTCGACCATGCCGAGGTTGTGCACGACGTTCCCGCTCCCCACGATCAACACGCCCCTGTCGCGCAGCGGGGCCAGCCGCCGGCCGAGATCGAGGTGGTAATCGAATGGCTTGGTCGCATTGATCGACAGCTGGACGACTGGGATGTCAGCAGCTGGGAACGCATGCACGAGCACAGACCAGGAACCGTGATCGATGCCCCAACTGTCCTGATCCTGACCAATCCAGGTCGGCTTCAGGAGCTCGGTGACGTCGAAGGCGAGATCGGAGTCGCCGGGCGCCGGATATCGGATCGCGAATAGCTCCGGCGGGAACCCATAGAAGTCGTGAATGGTCCGAGGTCGGGCCATCGACGTGACCGCCGACGCGTTGATGTACCAATGCGCGGAGATCATAAGGATCGCTTGCGGCCGCGGGACAGCGGAACCGAAGGCGCGCCATGCCTGGGTGTAGCGGTTGTCGTCGAGCGCATTCATGGGCGAGCCGTGGCCCAGGAAGGCGGCCGGCATCCGGGAGGGCGCGACCATCGGACGGTTTGGTCAGTCGGGGTTTGGCTCCACGCTGTCGATCTGGTCGGCGGGGATCCGCTCTATGGCTTCCTCACCCCTCCAGAATTCATAGATTCCATCCTCGAGCATCACGTCGTCCAGTTCGATCTCCTGCACGCCTCGCTCGTCGTTGAAACGGATCGTGTATTTCGCCATCTCCCGTCCTTTTTCCGAAGCGGTTACTTATGAGCCCACTCCGACAGTAGTCCTGGGCGGCTGAGGGACCGCCCTAATCGGCCGAAGTTAAGGAGTCGTGCGGGACGAGCCGTGCTCGGATCGCGTGCAGCCGGTCGATGGCTTCGTCGATCAGCATTTGGGCCTCTTGGCCCTCGGCCATGGTGAGCAGACGTTCGACCTGAGCCAGCTCAGCGTCCAGGGCGTGACCGGAGAGGTCGAGGAGCCGGCCTTGCATCTCTTCGAGACGAGCCTCCAGCAGCTGACGCTCGAGGTACAGCTTCAGGAACACCTGGACCTTCGCCCGCAACATCCACGGGTCGAACGGTTTGGCGAGGAAGTCCACTGCACCCGCCGCGTACCCCCGATACGCCTGGTGCGCCTCGTGGTCGATCGCAGTGAGGAAGATGATGGGGATGTTCCGGGTCCGGGGCCGGCTCTGGATGTGCGCCGCCGTCTCGTAGCCGTCCATCTCGGGCATCTGCACGTCGAGAAGGATGAGGGACACGTCCGCGGTCAGCAGATGCTTGAGGGCCTCGGCACCCGAGCGGGCACGCACGAGGATGTGCCCGAGGCTGCTCAGGATCGCCTCGAGCGCAAGGAGGTTCTCCTCTCGGTCGTCGACCAGGAGAATGGTGGCCGGTTCAACGCTCGTCATTGCGAGTTCGCCGCGCCGTCGTCGGGGGACGCCCCGGCTGCGAGCAGCCTTCGCATGGAGCCAAGGAGCTCCTCGAGGTCCACCGGCTTGGTTATGTAGTCGGAAGCGCCCGCAGCGAAGCTCTTCTCTCGGTCGCCGGCCATCGCTTTGGCGGTGAGGAACAGTATCGGCAGGTCCTTGCGGCCGGGGATCGCCCGAATGGCGACGGTGGTCTCGTTGCCGTCCATCTCGGGCATCATCACGTCCATGAGGACCAGATCGATCTCCGGATGGTCCTTGACCGTTTGAAGCCCACGGGCCCCGTTGTCTGCATAAAGAACGGTCGAGCCGTGCAACTCCAAGGCACTGGTCAGCGCGAAAACATTACGAACATCGTCGTCGACGACCAGGATGGTGCGACCCTCGAGGGTGGCATCGGAGGCGGCGGCGTTCCCATCCTCGTCGAGCGCCGGAGCGGCGATGATCGGCCCGCGGCCGGTGCGTTCACGCGGTAACACCTCACCGACCGTGCCGGGGCTGAAGCCTTCGATCCCGGGGAGCTGACAGGGCACTACAAGCGTGAAGGTGGAGCCGCGACCGGGCTCGCTTTCAACGGTGATGGTCCCTCCGAGCAGCTGGGCGATCTGTCGGCTGATCGAGAGCCCGAGCCCGGTACCTCCGTACCGCCGGCTGGTGGTGCCGTCGGCCTGCTGGAATGCCTCGAAGATCTGCGCCAGCTTCTCGGCGGCCACGCCGATGCCGGTGTCGACGACCGAGAACGCGACCGCCTCGTCGGCGGGGCCTTCCGCTCCCAAAGCAGCCCGCTGGGTTTCCGTGGGAAGGCCGGCGTGCAAAGTCACTTGACCGAAGTCGGTGAACTTGAACGCGTTCGACAGCAGGTTCTTCAGGATCTGCTGCAACCGTTGCTCGTCAGTGACCATCTGAACCGACAGTTCGGGGTCCAACGTGACCGCGAAACCGAGGTTCTTCTCCTCGGCAACCGGGCGGAACGACTCGAGCAGACCGTTGCACAGCACCATTACATCGACCGGGCGCGGCTGGACGTCCATCTTGCCCGCCTCGACCTTTGAGAGATCGAGGATGTCATTGATCAGTGTCAGCAGATCGGAGCCGGCTCTGTGGATCGTCCGCGCGAACTCTGTCTGCTTCTCGGTGAGGTTGCGATCCTGGTTGTCGGCCAGCAGCTTGGCCAGGATCAGCAAGCTGTTGAGAGGAGTGCGCAGCTCGTGGCTCATGTTGGCGAGGAACTCGCTCTTGTATTTGGAGGCGATCTCCAGCTGCATGGCCTTCTCTTCGAGGCCGCGCCGGGCGGTCTCGATCTCGCTGTTCTTCGCCTCTAGGTCCTGTGACTGCGCGGTCAGCAGCTGGGCCTTCTCCTGCAGCTCGGTGTTCGCCCTCTGCAGTTCCTCCGACTGAACCTGCAGTTCCTGGGTGAGCCGTTGAGATTCGGCGAGGAGCTGCTCGGTGCGCGTGTTGGCGATGATCGTGTTGAGCACCACGCCGACCGTGTCGACGAGCTGCTGCAGGAACATCAGGTGCTGTTCGCTGTAGGAGCCGAAGGTCGCGAGCTCGATGGCGCCGAGCACCTGCTCCTCGAAGAGCACAGGCAGCACGATTACCTCGGCGGCGGGCGCCTCGCCCAGACCACCTCCGATCTGGAGGTAGCCGGCGGGGGCACCCTGCACCCGGATCGGTCGTTTCTCGATCGCAGCCTGGCCGATCAGGCCCTCACCCGTTCGGAGTGCCTTTTGCTGCCCGCTGTATGCGTAAGCGGACGCCATCTGCAGGACTGCCTCGTCGTCCCCGCGGGCCGAGTCGAGCAGGTAGAAGGCCCCCTGCTGCGCCTCGACCACGTTGGTCATCTCGCTCATCAACATGGCGCAGAGCGCTTCGAGATCTCGCTGTCCCTGCATGCGACCGCCGATGCGTGCCAGGTTGCTGCGCAGCCAGTCAGTCTGGGCGTTCTTCTCCGTGGTCTGGCGAAGGTTGGCGATCATCTGGTTGATGTTGTCCTTCAGCGCGGCAACCTCGC
>CAZCCS010000325.1:0-4062 GCA_964497005.1 uncultured Acidimicrobiaceae bacterium
TTCCCAGCCGATCTGCTGGTCGACGGCGTGGCCGACCTCGTGGCGCACGGTGTTGACAAGCAGGTTCTCGCCGGTAAGCGCGTAGCTCACCCCGCCGAACACTTCGCGGCCGCTGTGGTCGAGGCCGAGCTCTTCATCCTCCTCACGGCTGATGTTCTCGTAGCCCTCCATCGCGCCCTGGTCCATCTGGCTTCTCAGGACTTTCCAGTAGGGGGTCAAGACGGAGTACAACCAACCCGGCATGTTCATCGGGCGGTTGATCCCGATCCCGAGCTTTTCGGGGTCGTAGACGCTCGCAGCCCCTTCCCCCTGGTTGCCGACGATCTTTGTCAGCGACTCGTTTCCCGAGACGTGTGACTTGGGAAGCTGGTCGAGTGCCTTCTCGATGCGGTCAAGCATCATGTGGCTCATGACCGAGTCCTCCCCGTCGGTGCTGCCTTTGGTGCCGATTCCGATCTGGATGCCGTACTTCTTCGTGAGCAGGTCCTCGCGCTTGGCTGCGCTCTTGCGCGCGCCCGAACGCAGGTCCCCACGCTTGCCCCAGCCGAAAAAGTCCCGCACCTTTCGCTTGAACTGCTTCCATCCTTTGGCGGTCGTCGACTTGGGGACCTTCGTGCTCGTCGTGGTAGAGCCCCCGCCGGTCCGTTCCCCCCCGTCGAGCATGGCTTCGTTCGACCGCGGGCCCATGCCGAAAAGCGCGTCGGTCCGGTCTTGCGCGTCGGTCAAGCGGCGGTCCTCCGACTGCACGTCGGGATGCTCGCTCTCGGGGTCGCGGTAGCCCGTCTCGATCCCGGGCTTGTTGTCGGTTCCCGTCACCGATTCGCCTTCGGTAAGGATCGTGAAGACGTCACCGGTGACCTTGCGGATCTGTTCGACGACGGCGCGGTTGCCGGCCTGGAACGGCAAGTTGGGGCCACTGCCTCGCCGGATCAGCAGACTTCTTGCCTTGTTCGAGAGTTGCGGTTCGGACTTCGAGCGCGACCTGGTGAGCGCCCTGTGCGCTCCGAAGCGACCCGGGCTTATCAGCGTTTTATCCATGAAGCTGCACCTCTAGGCCTCGCCGGCCTTCAGCGATCGTAAAGCAGCGACGTATCCAGCGCCTCGCCTCGTGGGATATCCGCCGGGGCAGTGCCGGTTGCCCAAAAGGGCAACCGGACCCGATCAGTTCGCTCTGCGCTCCGCGGCGGCCACCGTGTTTCGAAGCAACATCGCAACGGTGGTCACTCCGACACCCCCGAGCCGCGGGGTTATCCACCCGGCCACCTCCGCGCAGGACTCGTCAACGTCCGAGAACGCCTTCCGACCCTCCCAGGTCAGGCCGCCCCCGATGACGCACGAACCCGGGCGGATCACATCGGGTGTGATGATCGAGGGCACCCCGGCCGCCCCGACCACGATGTCCGCTCGACGGGTGTAGTCCCTCCAGTCGGGCACACCGGTGTGCACAGTGGTCACCGCGGCGTTTGCCCCTGGCTCCTTCAAAGACAAAAGCATCGACAACGGACGACCGAGCGTGGGTCCCCGCCCCAGGATCACCACGTTGCGCCCGGCGACGGGGACGTCGTAATGGGCGAGGATCGCCTGGATCCCGAGCGGCGTGCAGGGCCTCGGGTGGCTGGGGTCGCCGAGGGCGAGGAATCCGAGGTTGGTGGGGTGAAGGCCGTCCGAATCCTTGGACGGATCCATGGCAGCGACAGCTTCGTTGAAGTCGAAACCGGAAGGCACCGGGTATTGGATGAGGTACCCGTCCACCCCCGGATCGGCATTCAGCTGTTCAACCGCCTCGATCAGTTCAGCCTGGGAGGCATCGGCGGAGATGCGGATGTCAACCGACACCATCCCCACCGCCTCGCACGCCTGGTGCTTCTTGGCGACGTACCCGGCGCTGGCCGGATCGTCGCCAACCAATATCGTGGCCAAGCCGACCGAACGTCCATCGGAAGCCAACTTCTGGACCCGCTGTCTGACCTCTTCGATCACAGCGTCGGCGACCGGAGCGCCCGACATGATCACTGCGCCATCGCTGTTGGTGTCCGGAGTGCTCAATGCTGGAACTGCCTTTCGCCGGTGAACACCATGACCAGACCGTGTTCGTCTGCTGCTTCGATCACCTTGTCGTCGTTGACCGATCCGCCCGGCTGCACCACCGCACTCACGCCGGCCGCGGCGACGGCGTCGAGGCCGTCGCGGAACGGGAAGAACGCATCGCTCGCCGCGGCCCCGCCCTTCGCCCGCCCTGCGGCCCGGGCGGTCGCGATCTCGCCCGGAGTGACCCGGTTCTGCTGGCCCCCGCCGATCCCGACGGCCATGCCACCCGTGGCGAGAACTATCGCGTTGGACTTGACCCACGCACATACCCTCCAGGCCAGCTCCATGTCGAGCCAGTTCTCCTCGGTCGGCTGCGCCTTGGTCACGACCCGCCAGCTGTCCCGGGCCGCCCGTAACTCGTAGGGATCCTGGACCAGCCAGGACCCTCCTATCTGCCTCAGGTGCAGGGCATCGGTTCCCGGGGGCGGGGCGGACAAGACCCGCATGTTCTTACGCTTGGATGCGAAGAGCGCCAACGCTCCGTCCTCGTAACCCGGAGCGATCAGCACGTCGGCCTTCGCGTTGCCCACCATCTCGGCTGCAACCTCCTCGCTCACCGGGGCAGTGAGCGCGACTATCCCGCCGAACGCCGACATCGGGTCGCCGTCGAAGGCCCGGTCGTAGGCGGTGAGCGCATCGTCGGCGACGGCTGCGCCGCAGGGGTTGGCGTGCTTCACGACCACCCCTGCCACCCGGCCGAGGTCGGCCAACTGGTGCGCCAGCCGCCACGCCGCGTCGGCGTCGTACAGGTTGAGGTAGGACAACTCCACGCCGCCGTGCTGCACCACCTGGTCCCACCAGCTGGCCCGGTCGATCTCCCGGTAGCGGGCACCGCGCTGGTGAGGGTTCTCGCCGTAGCGCAAGCCCTGCGCCTTCTCCAGCGCCAGGTGCACTGTCTTCGGTAGCTCGCCGGATTCCTCCGCCTCGGTCTGAGCGAACCAGTTGGCGATGGCCGCGTCGTACGCCGCGGTGTGGGCAAAGGCCGCGGCGGCCAGACGACGGCGCAGCGGTTCGGACACCTCGCCCTTGGTGCGGAGATCCTCGATGACGGTCGGATAATCCGCGGGGTCGACCACCGAGGCGACGTGCGCCCAATTCTTCGCCGCTGCTCTCACCATGGTCGGCCCGCCGACGTCGATCAACTCGATGGAAGGGTTCGACGTGAAGGGGTACAGGTTGCACACCACCATCCCGATCGGCTCGATCGACTGGCTTTCGAGGTCGGCGACGTGGTCGGCCTTGGAGAGGTCGGCGAGGATCCCGCCGTGAATGCGGGGATGAAGGGTCTTGACCCGCCCGCCGAGCATCTCCGGCGCCTGGGTAATCGACTCGACCGTGCTGTGCTCGATCCCGGCCGCCTCGAGGGCGCTGGCGGTGCCTCCGCTCGCTACGAGCTGGTGACCCAAGGAGGCAAGTTCCCGGGCGAAGTCCTCGAGACCTGTTTTGTCGTAGACCGAGAGCAGGACCCTCACGCGTTGGCTCCTTCCATATTCTCTAGAAAAAGTCGGATCGTCTCCGGATAAAGCCGGCGTTCCACTTCCTTGATGCGCTCGTGAAGGGTCTCTTCCGTGTCGCCGGGTTCCACCCTCACCGCCTCCTGAGCGAGGATGGGGCCTGCATCGACCTCCACCGTCGCGACGTGGACGGTTGTGCCGGTGATCTTGACTCCCGCCTGGAGCGCGTCTCGCACCGCGTGCCAGCCCTTGAATGCCGGCAGGAGCGCCGGATGGGTGTTGAGGATCCGGCCGGGGTAGACGTCGAAGATCTCGGGGGACAGCACGGTTCCGAAGCCGGCCATCGCTACGACGTCGACCTGATTGCGCTTCAACGCGTCGATCACCCGGTTGGTGTAGGCGACGCGGTCGAAGTCCTCACTGAAGCTCTCTCGTTCGACGACGTCAACCTCGACACCAGCCTCGCGTGCCAGGTCTGCCGCGAGGCACGAGCGGTCGAGGATGACCGCCGAGACGGTGA
>CAZCCS010000326.1:0-3993 GCA_964497005.1 uncultured Acidimicrobiaceae bacterium
AGGCCGTGGTGGGAGGCGTGGAACGGACCGCCCACATCCGGGCGGTTCAGGAGGACCTGTTCCTCGAAGCGACCGCAGGCGACGTCTTCCTGGGCGTGCAGACCTACACCCGGATGCGGATCGGTCCCGACGGCTGGGTGGGACCAGAACCAGGAGTCACCGTTCTGCCGATGGGCTACGAGCTGTGGCCGGAGGCGCTGGCGGCGTGCCTTCGACGCGCGTGGGACGTCACCGCGGGAAAGGTGCCGTTGTGGGTCACCGAAAACGGCATCGGCACCGACGACGACCAGCAACGCATCGACTTCGTGTCGGCCGCGCTCCGAGGTGTCCTAGACGTGCTCGCCGACGGAATCAGCGTGGAGGGTTACACCTACTGGTCTCTCCTGGACAACTTCGAATGGGCGTTCGGATACCGGCCCCGCTTTGGTCTCGTCGAGGTCGACAGGGAGACCTTCGAACGGCGTCCGAAGAAGAGCGCCGCCTGGTTGTCCGAGGTCGCTGGCGCCAACGGACTGCAGGCCTGAGCGGCTAACCCGCCGAGAAGGCCCGCCCATACCGCGTGATCGCGACAGGACCGTCGGGTCCGACGAGAACCGTTTCCTGATCGAGCGCTCCGCCGGACCCCTCCGACGCCACCCACGCCTGCACGGTCAGGATCTGTCCCGCGGACAGCACCGCGTCCCGGCCGACGCGGTGCCCGATCATCGGGCCCTCGACGCCGAGGCCCGTTCCGAACGCCAGCGGTTCCGGCGGCTCGAGTTCTCCTGTGGCGTCCCACGCCGCGACCAGGTCGTCTCCTGTCGCACCGGGACGGCACACGGAGAGCAGGGCGGTCAGCGCCGCAGTTGCGCGGCGTGCCACCTCTTCCTGTCCCCGCGTCGGGGAGCCTCCCCCCGACGGCCATGTGCGCCCGATGCTCGCTGTGTAGCCCGCGTAAGAGCCACCGGGGTTGAGGACCACCAGCTCGCCCGCACCCACCGGCCGGTCGGTAGCGATCCTGCGCAACCGCGCTGCGCCGAGTCTGGGCGACGCACAGACCACCCCCTCGCTCGGCGGGATCTGGCAGCCAGCCGCCGCGATCGCGGCGAGGTAGACGCCAAGCATCTGGCGTTCGGAGATCCCGGGGCGCAGTGCATCGATCATCGCGGTCATCGCCCGCTCAGCGATCGAAGCGGCGACCGCAACACATGCGATCTCGTCGGGCGTGCGCGGGACCCGGGCGGAATCGAGCAGGGGATTAGCGTCGACAAGGGTCGCCGCCTGGGTGACCGCGGCGATCAGGTCCGCCGCACCCGGGCTGTACCCATCGCTCGCTACTGCGCGCGCGCCGGCCAGTCCTGGAATCGCCTTCACGTTGGAGGAGATGATCGAAGGGTTCCACGACAACCCGAACAACTCGTCGTGCCCGACCTCCTCAGGCACGCCCTCGTCCCATGTGGATAGGAGGTGGACCTTCCCGGTCTCGCGCACCACGATGCACGCCGGCCCGAACGGACGGGCTCCAGAAGTCCAGAGCTGCCTGGCACCGGAGGCGTAGGCGATGTTCGAGGGACGTCCCAAGACCAAAGCGTCGATCTCCGCCTGCTCCATCGCTGAGATAACCCTGCGCCGGCGTTCCGCGCGAAGCCGGGCAAAGTCGACCCGGCCCCCTTCGGGCAGTGGTGCGATCCCGATCCCGGCGCTCTGCTCGGATCCCGGCACCAGGTCGAGATCGCCTGTCACCACGCCCCCGGTCACCACGACCCCTCGAACGGGTCGTACGGGAAGGAGCTCAGAGGTTCCCACCCGTCGTCGGTGATCGCCACGATTTCCTCCGAGCGGTAGCCGCCGTGACCGTCCTCCCAGATGACCGGTTCGAGGACGAGGACCATGCCTGGTTGCAACACCATGGACTCGTCGAACGCCTCGCCCAGATCGGTGCCGATGAGGGGCATCTCGGCGCTGTCGGTACCCACCCCGTGGGCAAGGTAGAAGTGGTCGAGCCAGGGTTTTCTGCCATCGTTGGCCGCGATGGCTGCGCGGCACAGTTCAAGAGCGGTGGCGCCGGGCTTGCAGCGGCCGAGTACCTCCGACACCACCTTCTTCCATCGCTCGAACTGAGCCGTCTGTCGGTGGCTGGGGCGCCCCGCACCGGCACCGTCGGGCCCCACGATCCAGGTTCGGCCAAAGTCGGACGCGTAGCCCTGGTATTGGATACCGGTGTCCACCCATATGACTTCCCGGTCGCGAAGGAACCGGTCACCGCTCGCCGTCGGGAAGGCGACATCGCCGTGGGTCGTCCACGGCCCGTCCGCCCGTGACAGTGGCATCGGTTGCCAGATCGGATCGATCGCGTTGGAACTCGCGCCTAGCTGGAAGATCCGCTCGAGGAACACCCCAGTGAGGTCAGACTGTCGAACGCCGGGCCTCAGGAGGTTCTGTACGGCCGACATCGCCAGTTCGTTGATCCGCTGGGCCGTGCGGATGCAGGCGAGCTCGTCGGGTGTCTTGCACAGCTTCGCCGCGCCCAGCAGCCCCGCCGCGCTGGAGACCTCGCACGCCGAGAGCGCTTCGCGGAGGGGATGGGTCAGGTCGTCGCAAGCAAGCTGGAAGCTCGGGCCCACCAGTTGGAAGACCTGGTCCGCCAACCATGACGCACCGTTGGAGTCGGCCGGGTACGCCGGCGGGTGCGCGTACTCGGGTGGGAGCTCTTCGGGCAAGCCGTCGGGGTACGGGGTCCACACGTGCGGGAACGGCTCGCCGCGGATGACGAGGGCAATCGGTCGGGACAGCGCGGCGACTGCGCTGTCGACGCCGGGGGAGAGGGCACCTGATGCGTATGCCACCGTGCTCGAGCCGAGGAGCAGCGCAGCTTCCTTCCCCGATCTCTCGAGCCCGGCTTGAAGCTTGGCGAATCGCTCCTGGCGCATCCGTTTGAGATCCGGTGCATCAGGGATCGGAGCACCTTGAATCAAGGCAGCGCACCTCCCCGTGGGTCGTTTTCTGACGTGAGCGTCATACTAGAGAGGGGGGAGTAACGCTTGCCCGGACGGGGCCCCATAACACTGACCTGGCCCGTCCTCGGACGCAACGTGGGGACCCCAGCCCCACGGCGGCCGTCACAGCAGCAAGTCAGGGTGCGGGCACGCCCATATTCAGCGCTTTGGCGATCATGGTGTCACCGTCGAGCTTTTGGATCACCGACTCGAGCGCGGTCTGAGCGTCGTCGACCTGCGCCTTGGTGTACGAGTCCCGTCCGCCGGCGCCGGACGCGATCGCCGCTGCCGCCCGGTACGAGAGTGCGGCCATGGTGTGGGTCACGTTGAAGCCGACGGCCGTGCAGAAGAGTCCGCCGCCGGCGTGGTACAGGTTGTCGAAGGCCCAGTACCGCCCGAACGGGTCGCAAGGCCCGTGCTCTGGGTCCAGCGCCATCCGGTGGGTCCCCATGATGTGCTGGCTCGCCGGGATCTCGCTGAAAGGAGTGGCTCCGAGGACTTGCGACGCGACCTGATCGACTGCTCCCGGCAAAACGGGAGGGATGGTCGTGTTTATCGCGGCCACGAAGATCGGCTGGATGTCGTACTGAGACCCGGGCGCCCCGATGGCTTCCATGATCGCCTGAAGCTTCGGCGCGTAGTACGCCGACGCTGCAAGCTCGTAGGGATGGGACTTGTAGGTCACGCGCGGCACCGGCTGCCCAAATACATCGACGATCTCGGGGTCCAGGTCCACGTAATTGCTCAGTTGAGGCATGTCCTCGCCCTGCATGGTGAAGGCGCTGATCCGCTTGACGAACGGGCCGAGTTTCATGAACTCCTTGTGCGCCTGCCCGAAGATCACCCCGCCTATGTCGTTGGCCTGGGTGATCGGATTCTGGTTTCCTCCGATCTCCACGATTCCGCCGCGGGGAACGGTGGGGTCGAATCCCTCGGGTCCAGGACCGCTGCCGCAGAAAGCGTCGAGGGTCTGGGTGCTGGTCCTGCCGCGCGGCGAGTGGATCTCCCGGTCGAAGAT
>CAZCCS010000327.1:0-690 GCA_964497005.1 uncultured Acidimicrobiaceae bacterium
GGATCTCTCGGGATCACCACGACCAGTGGTCCGGGCATCGACCTGAAGACCGAGACGATCGGCCTGGCCGTCAACCTCGAACTGCCGCTTCTCGTCATCGACATCCAGCGAGGCGGACCATCCACCGGTCTGCCGACCAAGACCGAGCAGGCGGACCTCTTGCAGGCGATGTTCGGCCGGCACGGTGAAGCCCCCGTCCCGATCGTCGCACCGGCAACGCCCGGCGAGTGCTTCCACATGGCCATCGAGGCGGCCCGGATCGCGCTCAAGTACCGCACGCCGGTGTTCCTGCTCTCGGACGGCTATCTCGCCAACGGTGCCGAGCCGTGGCGACTACCCGATGTCGAATCGCTGCCGGACATAAGCGTCGAGTTCGCCACCGAGCCCAACCACCTGGCCGATGACGGCACGGAGGAGTTCTGGCCGTACCTGCGCGACTCGCAGACACTCGCCCGCCCGTGGGCCATCCCGGGCACTCCTGGGTTGGCGCACCGGATCGGAGGCTTGGAGAAGGCGGACGGGTCGGGAAACGTCTCCTACGATCCTGCCAACCATGAGCTGATGATCAAGCTGCGCGCAGCGAAAGTTGCCGGGATCGCAAGCGACGTACCTGGCGCCGAGGTCGACGACCCCGACGGCAAAGCCGACGTACTCATCGTTGGATGGGGATCCACCTACGGCGCGATCCAG
>CAZCCS010000327.1:700-3966 GCA_964497005.1 uncultured Acidimicrobiaceae bacterium
CGGGACTTCGCCGGGTGCGGGGGCAAGGAAGGTCGGTTGCCCACGTTCACCTGCGTCACCTCAACCCCTTCCCGTCGAACCTGGCGGAGATCATCGCCAAGTACCCCAAGGTGCTGGTACCCGAGATGAATCTCGGGCAACTGGTGAAGCTGCTGCGCGCCGACTTCCTCGTCGACGCGAAGGGCCTGAGCAAGACACAGGGCAAGCCCTTCAAGGCCGAGGAGATCGAGGCGGCGGTCCTCGACATGTTCCTCGATCGGCCCTGATACCCGGCGGATCTACAGCGCAGAAAGTTGACTCGAGAATGACAGACGTAGCGGTCCCGGTGACCACGAAGAAGGACTGGACGAGCGACCAGGAAGTCCGGTGGTGCCCGGGATGCGGGGACTACTCGATCCTCACCGCGGTGCAGATGCTCATGCCGGATCTCGGCGTGAAGCGCGAGGACACGGTGTTCGTGTCGGGTATCGGTTGCAGCTCGCGTTTTCCGTACTACATGAACACTTACGGGATCCACTCGATCCACGGCCGCGCGCCAGCGGTTGCGACAGGTATCGCGGTGAGCCGGCCGGACCTCCTCGTCTGGGTGATCACCGGCGACGGCGACGCGTTGTCGATCGGCGGCAATCACCTGATGCACGCGCTGCGCCGCAATGTGAACCTCACCATCATCCTTTTCAACAACCAGATCTACGGTCTCACCAAAGGCCAGTACTCACCCACGTCCGAGGCCGGGAAGGTGACCAAGTCAACCCCGTTCGGCTCGCTCGACCACCCCTACAACCCCGTGTCGCTGGCCCTCGGGGCGGAGGCGAGCTTCGTCGCCCGCACCCACGACATGGACCGCAAGCACATGATGGAGACCTTCCGCCGGGCCTACGAGCATCAAGGTGCCGCCTTCGTCGAGGTCTACCAGAACTGCAACGTCTTCAACGACGGCGCCTTCGAGCAGATCCTGTCGAAGGACGCCCGGCCGCAGATGCTGATACCGCTGGCGCATGGGAAGCCGATTGTCTTCGGGCCCGAGGGCGAGCACGGCGTCGTCATGGAGGACGGGTCCACCCGGATCGTCGACGTCGCCGATGTGTCCGAGGATCAGCTGCTCGTGCATGACGAGCACCGGGAGGATCCCAGCCTCGCGTTCGCGCTCTCCAGGCTGTCGACCGGCCCGACGACGCCCACGCCGATAGGCGTGTTCAGGGCCGTCGAACGTCCGCACTACGGAGCCATGGTCGACCAGCAGCTGGTGGCCGCAGCCCAGAACAAGGGCCCCGGGGACCTGGCGAAACTCCTGACCTCGGGCTCCACCTGGACCGTCGACTGAGACCTATATCCCGGGAAAAAGTGCCGCCTACCAGCGGGTAAACAACAATCCTGAGATTTAAGATTAATTAGCGCGGCAGCGGGGGTAGCTTCGCCTCCATGGCGGTCACCCGTTCAACAGGCTCGCCCGTGATCAACGTCAGGCTGACCGCCTCGGATGTCGAATCGGCGCTCGCCGAGGACGTCAAGCACGGACTTGCCTCGCAGCCCAGGCGGATACCGCCGCGCTGGCTGTACGACGACATCGGTTCCCGTCTGTTCGAACGCATCACGGAGATCCCCGAGTACTACCCGACCAACGCGGAGAAGGAGATACTCCGGACTCACGCCGCCGAGATAGCCGAGCGGTGCGGCGCTGCCACCTTCGTGGAGTTGGGTCCCGGTAGTTCCGACAAGACCCATGCCATTGTCGATGCGCTGCTCGATGTCGGAACGCTGCGGGCGTCTGTCGGTATCGATGTGTCGGAGAGCGCTCTTCGCGACTCGTTGTCGGCGCTGTCCGAGTCGTACCCCGATCTCGCAGTCACCGGAGTGGTCGGCGACTTCATCAGCGATCTCGGTCTCGTCCCCGAAGGCGAGGCCCGTCTGGTCGCGCTGATGGGGGGAACCATCGGCAACCTCGACCCCGGGCAGCGGGCGTCTTTCCTTGCGTCGGTTGCGTCGAGACTGCAACCGGGAGAAGGGCTTCTCCTCGGCGTGGATCTGGTGAAGGATCCGTCCAGGCTGCTCGCAGCCTACGACGACCCGGAAGGAATAACCGCGGAGTTCGAGAGGAACGTTCTGGCGGTGCTCAACCGGCGGCTCGGAGCGGACTTCGACCTTGAAGGTTGGGACTACGTCGTTCGATGGGACGCCTCGGCTCACGAGGTTCACATGGCCCTGCGATCCAATCGAGCGCAGCTGGTGAAGATCCCCGCGCTAGGGATGAGCCTCGAACTCGCCGAAGGCGAAGAGATCCACACCGAGAGCAGCTACAAGTTCCTGCGGGAGTCGGTTTTCGAGGATCTGGCCGCGGCCGGCTTCGTGCAGATGGGTCTGTGGACCGACGCTTGCGCCGATTTCGCGGTCGTGCTGGCCCAGCGCACGGCTGTCGGCAAGGCGTCACCCGTCCCGAGCAGTGCGATCCCCGCCACGACCGCCTCGCCGTCCCCTGACATCCACAGCTACCGCCAGGTTCGCGCGACCACAGAAGCCCTTGCGGCCCCGCTGTCGCCCGAGGACCAGACGGTTCAGACCATCCCCGACGTGAGCCCCACCAAATGGCACCGTGCGCACGTCACCTGGTTCTTCGAGCAGTTCGTGCTCATCCCTCACCGCCCCGGGTACCGACCGGTCGACGAGCGCTACCTCTATCTGTGGAACTCCTATTACGAGGGCGCCGGGCCGCGCCACCCCCGCAGCGAGCGAGGGAACCTGGGCCGCCCCGGTGTCGGCGAGGTGACCGCCTACCGCGACACCGTGGATGAGGCCATGGAGGACCTGCTCTGCCAGGACCTCTCGAGCGAGGTGCTCTCCCTGATCGAGCTCGGGCTTCACCACGAGCAGCAGCACCAAGAGCTGCTGCTGATGGACATCAAGCACGTGCTCGGGACCAACCCGCTCCGGCCCGCCTACCGGTTCACCCGGCCCCCGTCGGGCCTGCCACCCGGTGCCCTGACCTGGACCGACCACGGCGGCGGCTTGGTGGAGGTCGGTTCCGATCTCGGCGGAACGTTCGCGTTCGACAACGAGAGCCCCCGGCACGCGGTCTACCTCGAGCCGTTCGAGCTGGCCGACCGTCTCGTGACCGCCGGGGAATGGATCGAGTTCATCGAGGACGGTGGGTACCGCCGGCCCGAGCTGTGGCTGTCGGACGGCTGGGCGGCCCTGCAGGCGCCTCCGGTTCCGGCAGGCGCCGGTTTCGACAACCTGGCGCCGCTCTACTGGTGGCGCGATGGCGGCGC
>CAZCCS010000328.1:0-3961 GCA_964497005.1 uncultured Acidimicrobiaceae bacterium
CCCGGGCAGGTTGTCCATGTATGTGTGCGGCCCGACGGTCTACGACGAGCCCCACGTTGGGCACGGCCGGTTCACTGTCACGTGGGACGTCCTCCGTCGCTACTTGGCATGGCGCGGGCTCGATGTCACTTTCGTCTCCAACGTCACCGACATCGAGGACAAGATCATCGCCAAGGCCGCCGCCGAACGTCGCACCACCGAGCAGGTCGCCGAGAAGTACGAGAAGGTATGGTTCGATACCCAGGACCGACTCGGCGTGATGCGTCCCGACGAGATCCCCCACGCGACCGCGTACGTCGACGACATGGTCGAACTGATCAAACAGCTGGTCGACTCCGGCCACGCGTACGTCGGAGGGGACGGGGTCTACTTCTCCTCGGAGTCCATCGACGGGTACGGGTTGCTGGCCCGCCAGCCGATCGACTCCCTTCGTGCCGGCGCAAGGGTCGAAGTAGGAGAGGAGGCCGGCAAGCGATCACCGATCGACTTTGTCCTCTGGAAGCTGGCCAAGGAAGGGGAGCCGAGCTGGCCGTCCCCGTGGGGAGCGGGGCGCCCCGGCTGGCACACCGAGTGCGTGGTCATGTCGCTCGACCTGCTCGGCGAGGGCTTCGACCTCCACGGCGGCGGGCTCGACCTGGCGTTCCCCCACCACGAGAACGAGCGGGCGCAGGCGGTCGGCGTCGACCGCGAGTTCGCCAGGCGGTGGGTCCACTCGGGGATGGTCACTTCGGAAGGCGGGGAAAAAATGAGCAAGTCGCTCGGCAACACGCTCTCCCTTCTGGAACTCCTAGACGCGTACGACCCGAGGGCGTTCCGGCTGCTCGTTCTTCAATCCCATTACCGGTCGCCGTTGGAGGTCACCGAATCGTCGCTCGCCGCGGCCGGCGCGGGGGTGGAGCGTCTCGACGCGTTCGCACGCGAGTTCTCGGATGCTCGGGGAAAGCCGGCGGATCGGGAGGCGCTGGACCGTTTTCGGGATCGGATGGACGACGACCTCGACACGCCGGGCGCGGTGGCTGGCGCATTCGAGTTGTTGCGAGAGGCGCGCTCCGCCAGCGGAGAGGGGGCGGTTGCGAAGGCGGCCGCGGTGTTCGAGATCTTCGAGCAAGCGCTGGGGTTGCCGTTGCGCGACGTCGTCGAGGCGGCGCCGGCGGAGGCCCTCGAAAAGGCAGCCGAGCGCGATCGTGCACGGGCTGCGAAGGACTGGGCTCGGGCCGACGAGTTGCGGGCTGAGCTCCAAGCCGACGGCTGGATTGTCGAGGACGGGCCCGACGGGACAACAATTCGGAGGTGACTGCCCCAACCCGTCCCGGCGAGCCGGCGAGCGAGTCGCATTTTGAACAGGACACCTCGGTTCGGCTCGACGGTGCCGCATGGAAGGCCTCGCTGAACCCGGGGTGGAACGTCGGGAACAACCCGAACGGCGGATACCTCTTGGCGGTCGCGGTTCGGGCGATGCTCGCCGAGGCCGGGCGCCCGGATCCGCTGACGGTCACGGCTCACTACCTGTCCCCGCCGTCGCCGGGCGAGGTTGAGATAAGGACCGAGGTTTTCAAGCCGGGCAAGTCCGTTGTCAACGTGATGGCCGAGGTCGTGCAAGGTGACCGGGAACGGGTCCGGGTGCTCGGCGGGTTCGGCGATCTAGGTGCGCGGCAGGGTCCCAGCCGGATCAGCGCCCGCCCACCCGATATCCCTCCGCCGGACGAGTGCGTCAGCCTGCTGGACCTGACCCACCAGGCGGGCAGGACGGTTCCGGAGGTCATGAACCGCTTCGACCTCCGGCTGCCTGAGGACAGCCCGTGGGGCCGGCCGGGCGAGGGGGACCCGTTCGAGATCACCGGTTGGATCAGGTTCAAGGACGGGACGGAGCCGTCGTCCTTGTCTGCGGTGGCCTTCGCTGATGCGTTCCCGCCAACGTTGCTAGGGGCGATCGAGGCGGCGGGCTGGGTTCCCACCCTCGAACTGACAGTTCACGTCCGGGGGAGGCCGGCGCCGGGCTGGCTGCTCGGAACGTTCCGCACCCGGGTCCTGGTCGACGGGCTGATGGAGGAGGACGGCGAGCTCTGGGACAGCGAAGGGCGGCCGATCGCTCTGTCGCGGCAGTTGGCGACCGTGCTGACTCGTTGACCGAGGGCGAGCACGGCCGGGGGTGGGGCCAGTCGACGTCATGGCGCCCCGCCCTCCGGAGGAGCCTGGGGTTGGGGCCCCAGGCGGGCAAGTTTCACGGCCTGCCTCCCGGGTTCGGAAGCATTTGGATGGCCGTCGCGGTCGACCTGGTGGGCTTCGGGATCGTCCTGCCGATCCTGCCGATCTACGCCAAGCGCTTTCACATCAGCAGCTTTCGTGCTGCGCTGCTGGTGGCCGCGTTTTCAGGGGCGAGCTTCGTGTTCTCTCCGATCTGGGGACGGATCTCGGACCGGTTCGGGCGGAAGCCGGTGCTGCTGGTCTCCCTCGCGGGAACCGCGGTCGGGAGCCTGCTGACCGGTGTTGCCGGCGGGTTTGGTCTCCTGCTGGTCGGGCGGATCGTCGACGGGGCGTCCGGCGCGAGCGTTTCGGTGGCGCAAGCAGCCGCGGCCGACCTGGCCAAGCCGGCCGAGCGGGCCCGCTTGTTCGGGCTCTTAGGCGCCGCGTTCGGGGTGGGCTTCGTGGCCGGGCCGGCTCTGGGCGCGCTGGCGGCGCTGTGGGGCCCGCGCTTGCCGTTCTATCTCGCCGCCGGGCTCGCCGCCTTGAACACGGTCATAGCTTTCCGCCGGCTCCCCGAGACCCTCGGCCCCGGGTCGAAGGCACCAGCTGTCGGGTTGCGGGCCGGCGGTTGGGCTGGTCTTCTCGGTGGGCCGCCGGCGAGGTTGGTGCCGCTGCTGGGGGTTGCGTTCGCGGCGGTGGTGGCGTTTTCGGGGTTCGAGGCGACGTTCGCGTTGTTCGGGCAGCGCCGGCTGGGCTTCGGTATCGCGGGCGCAGCGGCGGTGTTCACGGCAGTAGGCGCGGTCATCGTGGCGGTCCAGGCGGGCGCGGTCGCCCCACTCGTCCGGCGGATAGGGGAAGGTCCGACCCTCGTGGCAGGGCTGCTGCTGAACGTGCTCGGGCTGGCGCTTTTATCTGCCGCACGATCGTGGGCGGTGGCGGCCCCGGCGCTTCTGGCGTTGACCGTCGGGCAAGGAGTGGTCCAGACGACGATGGCGTCGGTGCTGGCCGGGCGCGCCGACCCCGGCGGCCGAGGTCGGGCGCTCGGAGCCCAACAATCCGCCAGCGGATTGGGACGGGTGGTTGGGCCGGCGGCGGCCGGGGCGTTGTTGGGGGCGCATGCGTCCGGGTGGCCCTACCTGGCCGGCGCCGCTCTTACCCTCGCCGCCGCCGTCGTGGCAGCCGAGACGGTGCGCGCACGGCCCGAAGCCGGGCCGGCGGTGGGGCCGGGGCCGGCGGTGGAGGGCGTCAGCTGATCGCCCTCAGTTGATGTGTATGCCCGAGATCGCCCTAGCGATCACCAGATGCTGGATCTCGCTGGTCCCCTCGAAGATGGTGAAGATCTTGGCGTCACGGTGCCACCGCTCCACCGGGTGCTCGCGGATGTAGCCGGCGCCGCCGAGGATCTGGATGGCCTCGTTGGTAACCGACACGGCCGTCTCGCCGGCGAAAAGCTTCGACTGCGAGCCCTCGGCTGCCTCGAATCCGGCGCCGCTGGAGCCGCGCCATGAGGCATTCCAGACCAGCAGTCGGGCGGCGTCGGTCATCATGCGCATCTGCGCCAGCTTGAAGGCGATCGCCTGGTTCTCGATGATCGCCCGGCCGAACTGCTTGCGCTCCTTCGCGTAGTCGAGGGCGTACTCGCAGGCGGCCCGGGCGATTCCAACCGCCTGGGCGCCGACCGCCGGCCGGGTGCTCTCGAAGGTGGCGAGGGCGGCCTGGCCCCGCTGGCCGGTGCGACCCTCCCGGGCCCGTGCGAGGCGCTCGTCGAGGTTCTCCT
>CAZCCS010000329.1:0-554 GCA_964497005.1 uncultured Acidimicrobiaceae bacterium
CGGAAAGCCCGAGCTCCAAGCCTCTGGCGATCTCCCGCTCCCACGCTGTCGTGGGCAGGATCGCCTCGGCTTCGATCGCCCGCTTCGCTTCGGGACCGTGTCTGGGTGAGTGCGAGTGGTGATCGATTTCGGTCATTGGCATGCGCCGCTTCCTATTCGTGGGTCGGACACTCAGACCACCTTGGACCAGCTAGGCGCCACCCGACCCGATCGGATGTTTGTAATCGCCGGCCAAGGGATGGCCCCCGAGCCGACGTACGCTTCGACTTCCCAGGCACCGTCGTCGAATCGGAGCGTCGCCCCGCCGGCTCTGCGCCCCGCCCACACCGCGACGGTCAGATCAGCGACGGTGATGACGCGCGCGGTCGGGCTGCCGTCCCGGTCCAAACGCTCGAGCACCGCGGCCGGTCCGCGTCCGGCGCGCTTCCAGAACTCGAGGTAGCCGGCACCGCGCTCGATGACGGTGCTTCCCTGCCGCTCCAGCAGGGCGCAGTCGTCGCCGGCGCGATGTCCGTTGGTGTCCAGGTCGTGTCGCCAGGTGACGGTTTCGCCCT
>CAZCCS010000329.1:564-3959 GCA_964497005.1 uncultured Acidimicrobiaceae bacterium
CGCGCCTGCGTACGTGTTTACGGCGGACACGGGCGACGCAGGAAAGCGAGCCGCTGAAGGCTTGCGGGCCGTCGAGGTGACACAGTCCCGCCGAACCGTTCCCCGTCGCCGAGACGGGGACGCGCACGTCGGCGAAGTAGCTGCCGACCTGGGCCCACACAACGTCGCTGACCTCCTCGGGGGTTTGCCCGTCGATGGCCCTTCCGGCGCGGCGCCAAACGCCTTGCAGCCACCTGGGCGCGTTGGTCTTCACTGCCTCAGACATCGCAAAGAGCGGCGAGGGCGCGATGGAAGTTCCGGATCGGCGCCTCGTGGGACGAGGCGAGCGGTCCGGTGGAGAAGCGCGACGAGCTCGCTCCCTTCTGGAGAAGCTCGCAAACCGCCACGTCCTCGGCCATGAACGAGCGCACCTCCGCCACCAGAGCTTCAGCGTCGGCGCCGGCTTCCGCCCGGATACGCAACGTGAGCACCGTTTGATCGGGTGCTGTGGGGACGGCATCGTAGGTGGCGAAGTAGCTACCCGTCGTCACGAGCATCAGGTTGGGAAAAAGAAGGTGGGCGCCGATGCCTTCGCGTTCGGTTTGGTTCAGCCATCCGATCGCAGGCTCCGGCACGCCTGCCGGATCCTTCAACGGCTCGTAGCTCCACCAGTTGTTCGACTGAGTCTCCCACTCGAAGCTGCGATGGTCGTACATCGCGAGGGATCGACTGTGCAGGTACCAGAGGTGGTACACGTCGATGTGGTTCTCGACCAGGAGCTTCCAGTTGCAGTTGGCGCGGTAGCTGACCCGAGCCACTTCGGCGAGCGGGCCATCCAGGAAGGGGTCGAGTCTCTTGGCCAATCCCGCCATCGCTTCATCGAGGCGCTCGGTCGTCGGCTCCGGGTTGACGAAGACCATGCCCTGCCAGATGTCGACCGCGGCGGGATGCAGACCCCAGTCGTTCAAATCCATTCCTTCGAACTGGTTCTCCAGCTGGGGAACTCGGCACAGGTTTCCGGTCAGGTCGTACGACCACTGGTGGTAGGGGCAGATGATGTGTCCGGCGCACCTCGCGCGCTCTTCCAACAACGGAAGACCTCTGTGGCGGCAGAGATTGTGGAAGGCACGAATCACGCCGTCTTTGTCCCGTAGGACGACGATCGGGCTGGTTCCGATGGTGACGGTCAGGTAGGAGCCGGGCTCCGGAAGATCGTCAGCTGTGCCTACCAGCGCCCAAGACTTGTCGAATACGTGCCGGCGCTCGATCTCGAGCAACTCGGTCGACGTGTACCACTCGTACGGCGGGCGGCCGGGGTGTGGACCCCGGGTCGTGGCCGGCTCGGTTGCGAGTTGCTCGGAAGGAGCAGCTGTCATGCAAAGGCCACCCTGGGGTCGGCGACCACCTGCAGGATGTCGACCGCGGTGTTGATGATGACGTAACCGATACCGAGGATCAGGGTTACCCCGCCGATCGCCGGAAAGTCCGCCGCCGGGATGCTCTGGTCGGTGTAGAGGCCTATCCCCGGCCACGCGAACACGGTCTCGATGACCACAACACCGGCGAACATGAGCCCGGCCTGCAGGCCCGTCATGCTCAGCGCCGCGCCCAGCGAGTTCCGGAGAGCGTGGCGAAAAAGGACGGCCCTCTCGGTGAGCCCTTTCGCACGCGCCGTCCTGACAAAGTTGGAGCGCAGGTTGGAAACCAGACTGGTTCGAAGCACCCGACCGATCGACACCGCCGGCCCGAGCGCTATGCAAACGCCCGGGAGAATGAGGTGGCTGAAGGCGTCCCAGAACATCCCCAGCTGGCCGTGGACCAGCGTGTCGATCAGGAGTATGCCGGTCGGCCCGGTGGGTGCGTTGTTGTACCCGGTGTCGCCGGTGGCCGGCAGCCAGTGCAGTCGGTTGAAGAAGAGAAGAATCCCCAGCAGGGCGAGGAGGAACGACGGCGCGGATGCGCCCGAGACGAGGAGCAATCTGAACGCGCCGCTTCCCCGCCACCGCCCGGCCGATGCAAGCCCGAGCAGCCCTCCGAGGAGGACCGCGAGGAACAGTCCGAAGAGGGTCAGCTCGATCGTCGCGGGAAGGTAGGACCCGATGTCGGTTGCGACTGGCCGGCGGGTGCGCAACGACTGCCCAAGGTCGCCGGTCAACAGGCCCTTGATGTAGTGGAAGTACTGGTCGATCAACGGCCGGTCGTAGCCGAGAACGTGGCGCTCCTGTGAGATCGCCTGCTTCGACGCGTTGGCTCCGAGGTAGGCGTGGACGGGATCGGTGTGACTCAGTTTCTGGAGGATGAAGATGGACGCCGACAGCACGAGCAGGATGGCGACCATCGCGGCGAGTCTTTTGGCGATGACCTTGATCACCGGTCCCCCAGAAGGTCTCGTATGCCGTCGCCGGCGAGGTTCGCCAGCAGCGCGACGAGGAAAACGATCAGGGCGGGCATCACCGGAACCCACCACTCCTGCAGGAGATACTGAAGCCCACGGGCGGCCATAGCGCCGAGCTCCGGGGCCGGGGCGGGTGCGCCGAGCCCGAGAAACGACAGCGATGCCAAGGTGACGATCAGGTTCCCCACGTCAAGGCTGGCGGTCACCAACAACGCTGGAACCGCGCCGGGCAACAGGTGCCGCCACGCCCGTCGCATAGATCCGACTCCCGCCAGACGGGCGGCCTCGAGATGGGGTCGGGCGGCGAGGGATCTGACCTCCGCCCGGACGATCCGGGCGTAGAAGGGCCACCAGACGATCGACACTCCTATCAACGTGTGCACGAAGCTGGGCCCGAGAGAAGCGACCACGGCGATGGCGAGCACCGGGCCGGGCAGGGCGAGGAAGATATCGGTGAACCTCATCAAGAGGTCGTCGACCCATCCGCCTGTAGCGCCGGCCACCAGACCGATCGTGCCGCCGACGATGACCCCGGACGCGATGACCGCGCCCGCCGCTTCGAGGCTGGACCGCAGCCCGTACAGCACGCGCGACAAGATGTCCTGGCCGACCTCGTCGGTCCCGAACACGAACCCGCCATGGCCAGGAGAAAGGAACGGCATCCCGGCCGGTTGGATCGGGTTGTGTGGCGCTAGAAGTGGCGCAGCGAACCCGATGACGATCAGAGCAAGGAAGGCACCGATGGCAACCCGGTCCCCGATCGCCGCCCTGCTACCGACCGCACGCAGGTCGCGCATCCGCCCCGCTCTGCGGGTGATCGGAGGGCTGAGGTACGGTTCGCTGACCGCCATCAGCCCGGCATCCCTTCGGGCTCGATGACCCGCATGCAGGCAACCCGGCGCGCGGGTTCTTTGCCAATCGACACGAGCAACTGGGGTCGGGTGTAGCACTCGGGAATCCGGTCTGCGCATCGGGTGTGAAACGAGCAGCCGGCTTGCGGATCAAGGGGGTTGGCGGGTTC
>CAZCCS010000330.1:0-3955 GCA_964497005.1 uncultured Acidimicrobiaceae bacterium
GACCCACTCCGGGCAGTTGGGCGACCAGACGCCGACCCGGTCGCCTTTTTCCACCCCGAGAGCGATCAGCCCTTTCGCGACGACTCGAGCCCAGGCGAGTAGCGCCGAGTACGTCCAGCGGCGCGCCGAAGGGACGTCGACCAGTGCGTCGCCGTCACCGAACCTATGCACCGTTGCCGCCAGGTTGTCACCGATGGTCTCACCCAGCAGGGGAGTATCCGAGACCCCGTGGGCGTATGAAGCTGCCGGTTTCATCCTTGCCTCCCTCCAAGAGCAACTCCGGTGATCCCGTCGACGGTAGCTGAGAGGTGCTCCAACTGATATAGCGTCGACCATGTGATCGTTCCGGACACCAAGGACTGGACGTGGGTCCTCGAGCGACCGTGTCCAGAATGCGGATTCGATGCCCATGTCTCTTCAGCGACCGCCGTTCCGGGACTGATCCGTGACAACGCGCGTTCGTGGAGGCGGCTCCTGGCCGACGGCGCGATCCGATCCGGCCGGCCCGATGATGCGACCTGGTCATCCCTGGAGTACGCGTGCCACGTGCGCGACGTCTATCGGCGCTACGCGGGGCGAGTCGTCCTCATGCTCACGGAGGAAGACCCGCTGTTCCCGAACTGGGACCAGGACGCAACGGCGGTGGAAGACCACTACGAGGATCAGGACCCGGACGAGGCGGTAAACGAGTTGGACGTGGCCGCCGAGAAACTCGCAACCCAACTGGAACAACTAGCGGATTCCCAGTGGGAGCGCCCCGGCCGTCGAAGCGACGGAGCGTCGTTCACGGTGGCGACCCTTACGCGCTACATGATCCACGACCCCATCCATCATGTGTGGGACGTTTCGAAGATGAATGACTGAGCACGACCACGACGGGGCGTTCGTACACGACGCAGCCTTCTGGGATGAGCGGTACCGGTCCTCGACGCGCGTGTGGAGCGGCAATCCCAACCCGCAGCTGGTTGCGGAGGTGGCCCACCTGACGCCGGGCCGGGCGCTTGACGTGGGGTGTGGCGAAGGGGCTGACGCGATCTGGTTAGCGGGGAGAGGATGGACTGTCGTAGCAACTGACATCTCCAGTGTCGCCGTCGAGCGAGCCGCCGAGCACGCCCGAGACTCGGACCCAGCGGCGTCGGAACGAATCGAGTGGCGACAAGCCGACCTACTGGTCAATCCTCCCGAGCCGGATGCGTTCGATCTTGTGTCCTCGCAGTTCATGCAACTGCCGCCCGGTCCACGCTCTCGACTCTTCACCGCCCTGGCAGCGTCTGTTCGGGTGGGCGGAACTCTGCTAGTGGTCGGACACCACCCCTCCGACCTGGCCACGGGCGTACCTCGCCCTCCGATGCCGGAGCGGTTCTATACCGCGGACGACGTGGCGAGCCTGCTTGACGACGCTTGGTCAATCGTTGCGGCTGATGCCCGGCCGCGGTCGGCTGCGACACCAGAGGGAGTCGATGTCACGATTCACGATGCGGTGCTGCTGGCCATCCGACGGAAGGAGACTGGTTCGGCGTCGTAACCGGCACTGCAAGCAGCACCAGCAACCAGGATTCGTCCCATTGGGGACTGTCCGTGGAATATTCCTACCGGCTCGTCGTCCTGCCGCCAGCTCGGAACGTTGCTGGTGTCGGCTGGATGGGTATCGCGCGTAGGTGACAACCGACACCGCTGATACCGAATACGAAGCAAAATTCGAAGTCGATCGGGATTTTGATCCGCCGGATCTGAGGGACTTGATCGGTGGAACTGAGCGCCTGCCGGAGCAACAGCTGCGAACGATCTACTTCGACACACCTGATCGGCGCCTTCGCGAACGAGGTATCACGCTGCGGCACCGAACGACCAACGAGGCCGGCAGCCAACTGGAGGACCAGGCGTGGACGCTGAAGATGCCAGAAGGATCCGCCGGCGAGTTCCTGGAGCGTCAAGAACTGTCCTGGCCCGGCGATTGCTCCGAGGTGCCCGCTGATGCCCTTCGCATCCTTCAAGGCGTGCTCCGTCGATCCAACCTTGGCCCCGTAGCCGACCTTCAAACGACCAGGCGCCGGCTGCTCCTTGGTGACCAGCAACACGAGGGAACGTGGGGCGAACTCGACGACGACCTGGTCAAGGTGGTTTCGGGGTCCCGGGAGGGAACCGAGTTCCGCCAGCTGGAGGTCGAGCTCGGGGTCGGCGAATCGCCGCTAGCAGCCTCAGTCATCGATTGCCTGCGAAGCTCAGGAGCGAAACCGACATCCCGCTCCAAGGCGTCGATAGCGCTGGACGAACCCGGCCAGTCGTCTATCGGATACGACGCTCCCGAGACGCGAGAGCGCGAAAAGATCTCAGATACCATCAGGGCCGCGATCGGCTCAGCTTTGGACCGGCTGCTTGATCATGACTTCCGGTTGCGGATGGATCCGGAGCATCCCGATCCTCACCACGTGCATCAGACCCGTGTAGCGACTCGAAGGCTTCGCTCCGACCTGAAGACGTTCGCTCCCTTCCTCGATCCGATCTGGGTCGCTCATACCAGCGACGAGCTGGCTTGGATCGGATCGGCGCTGGGCAAGGTGCGCGATCTCGACGTCATCTCAAGCGTGCTTGCGAAGGCGGGCGACGCTGCCCAGCTGAGCAGGCCCGAGACCGAGGGGTTGAACGAGCGACTGCTCGCGGATCGCGCCCGGGCCGCGGCAAAGCTAGCCAATGCGATCAACTCCCGACGGTACATCGACCTGCTCGACCGCCTTCACGCCGCTCAACAGGCGCCACCGATACCTGCCGACACGACAGCCGCTCCCGGCAACCGGGATCGCAGCCCCGACCTAGAGGCCTCGGCGGTGCTCCCTGCCCTCGTCGGCGAACGCTGGCGGGCACTGCGACGCAAGGCAGCCAAGGCCGGAACCCGAGCCGACGACGCCGAACTGCACAAGATCCGGATCCGGGCGAAACGACTCCGCTACGCGGCTGAGACGGCCGCACCGATTCTGGGTAAGCCGGCCCGCAAGACTGCTTCGAATGCCGAGAAGCTCCAAGACCTCTTGGGCGAGCTACGCGATCTCCGAGCCGCATCAACCTGGCTTCGCGAGAGCTCCGTTCAGGCGAAGTGCAGCCCGCGCACCGCATTCGCGGCTGGCGTCGCCGCCGGACAACTCGACGCCAGCAATCAGGAGCTGCGACGGCAGTGGCGTTCAGGTTGGAAAAAACTCAAGCGCAAGAAGAATCTGGTCTCATCATAAGACGCCCCTCTCGCCGGGATTGTCAGCTGTCAGAGGTCCCGGTCGGTAGCCGCCGGGAATTTTGGGTCGCCTCGGCGTCGTGTGGCCCGGTCGTAGACGCAAGCCCAGACGGGTGGCTGTGAACCCCAGGGACCCCGGGCGGGGAAGACGTCGACTCGGTGGTGTCTCGTCGGCGTAGCCAAAGAGGAAAGGCAAACCAACCCGTGCCAAAGACCACCGCAGCTCCACTTCCGCAAAGCGCGGCTGCGATTCCTCCTGCTATCCAGTCAGAAATGAGGACGATGGCTCCGATCATGGCCATCGACAACACCGCGAGGCCCGCCAAGGCCAAGGCGTTGGTGAGCGACACCAACTCATCTTTGACCCCGATCCTGAACAGGATTCGGTGCATCGAAACCGGTGCGATCAACAGCACAACAGAGAGACCGGTCAGAAGCAGTGTGACCAGATAGATGTCTCGTTGTATGGGGGATGTTTGACTGAAGCGAGCCTGGAACGAAATGCCCAACAGGAAGGCAAACAGGATCTGCACGCAGGTGCCGATGACCCGCAACTCTTGGACAAGCTCACCCCAGTTGCGGTCCAGCCGCTCCGGTTCGCTCTCCTGGCGGCGGTAGTTGCCGATCGGCCGTGGGCCCTCAGTGGTCACTAGGTATATGTACCCCCGAGGGAGGGCTCTGGATCAGGGCTGAGCTGAGGTCGTGGATCCTGCGCTCAGCCGGTCGGTGAGG
>CAZCCS010000331.1:0-3945 GCA_964497005.1 uncultured Acidimicrobiaceae bacterium
ACGCCGACGACATCGTCGCTCACTGCGACAGCGAGGAACAGGCCCACAATCTGCGGGCCGCCATCGCCGAGCGGCTCGAGACCCTGGGTCTAGAGCTGCACCCCGAGAAGACCAAGATCGTGTTCTGCAAAGACGCGAACCGCCCCGGAAGCTACGAGCACACCAGCTTCGACTTTCTGGGCTACACCTTCCGGACTCGCCTGGCCAAAGGGCCTCACGGCTACTTCGCCGGTTTCTTACCGGCGATATCGGCCGCGGCGAGGAAAGCGAAAGGCCGACAGATCAGGGCCTGGCACCTCCGTCGTCGAACCGAGCTGGACCTGAACAGCATCGCCGAGGACATCAACCCCCAAGTGCGAGGCTGGATCAACTACTACGGGCGCTTCTACCGCTCCGAGTTGAGCTTCCTCGCATGGCGCATCAACGAACACCTCACCCGATGGGCCATGCACAAGTTCAAACGATTCCGCCGACGATACCTACGGGCAATGGAATGGCTGCAACGGATCTACCGGCGCAACCCCAAACTGTTCGCCCACTGGCAACTCGTCGCATTCACCGACGGCCGGACTGTGGGGGCCGGATGACGGGAGACTGTCACGTCCGGTCCTGAGAGCGGCGGGGGGTGCGACTCCCCCCGTCGACTCACCCGACCGCCGGGATTGCAGGCGGGTGGTCGAAGGAAGCGCAGAATATTCCTCTCGCAGCCGGCGGTCGGGGGTGCTAACGGTCCGCGATATTGGGACGGCCGGCCGCGGCGTTCTGGCCGAGTACTCGGCGGTCCTGGTCGACGGCTCGAACGAGCCCGTCACCGTCGTTCCGGCTCGCTAGCGGCTTGGATCAGCCTGTTCAGCGAGCCTGTTCTGCTCGTCTCTGACCGGTATTTCGGGTTAACCCTGGTCGAGACTCACGGCGCTATCCCCGCGCATGGTTTGGCCGGAAGGGGCCCCCTGGGATATAGGCGGGCTGGCGTAGCCCCGCCTGGAGCTTGGTTGTGTCTTCGTCGCCATTTTTGAAGGCTCTCATCCGTCGACCCTGGGCTCGGTGAGCTAGGTGGGTCGGCGCAGGATGAGCGCTTCTCCTTGGCCGCCACCGCCGCATAGGGTTACTGCACCGATGGCGGTTCGACGGCGGCGCATCTCGTGAAGGAGGGTGACCGTCATGCGGGCTCCCGTCGACCCCAGGGCATGGCCGAGTGCGACGGAGCCGCCGTTGACATTGACGAGGTTCTCCTCGATGCCGAGGATTCGGGTGGCGTGAAGGGCGACCGAGGCGAAGGCCTCGTTGATTTCGACCAAGCCGAGCTCGCGGATGTCGATGGCGGCCTTTTTTGCGGCGGTTTGAAGGGCGATGGCCGGGACGGTGTGCAGGTAGGCGAACTGCGCCGCCGATGTGCCGTGGGCGACAACCTCGGCCAACGGGTCGATGCCCATGGCCTCGGCGATGTCCTTTCGCATGACTACGACGGCGGCGGCCCCGTCGGACAACTGCGAGGCGTTCCCGGCGGTGATTGTTCCTGACGGGGTGAAGGCCGGTGGGAGCTTGGCGAGATCTGCGACAGTGGCCCCCGGTCGGACACCTTCGTCAACGCATGTGCCCGGTCGTGGCGGGGGCAATCCGGCTAGGGCGCCGACCTCGTCGTTGAACCTGCCGGCGTTCCAAGCCTCGAAGGCGCGCCGGTGGGATCGGGCGGCCCAATTGTCCTGGTCGTCACGGGCGATTCGGAACTCGGTGTTGACCTCATCGGACATCTCTCCCATGTGCTTGTCGGTGAAAGACGACCACAAGCCGTCGTAGATCACCGTGTCCACGAGTCGAGCATTGCCTGCTCGCGCGCCCCACCGGCAGCCGACGAGAGCGTGCGGCGCAGTCGACATCGATTCCATTCCACCCGCTACTGCCACCTCGATCTCGCCCGCGCGGATGAGCTGGTCGGCAAGGGCTATCGCCGAGAGGCTGGCGAGACAGACCTTGTTGAGTGTCATGGCCGGGACATGCACCGGTAGACCAGCGTCGATAGCGGCTTGACGGGCCGGATTCTGTCCCTGGCCCGCTTGGAGTACATGGCCCATGAGCACATAATCGACTCGGGCGCCGAACCCCTCCGGGTCCCTGCTCGTGGAGGCGTTCGCCGCCCGCTGGACCGCGGAAGCAACAGCGGTCGCGCCCAATTGGACGGCCGACACTTCTCGGAACCGGCCACCGAACTTGCCGACGGGCGTGCGGCTAGCCGCCACGATCACCGATACCGGTTGGGCCACGGTCACACGCGCAACTGTACGATCTCGTCGCGTGTAGTTGAAACGGGGTGATCGTGGACTCCACATCGTTGCTGGTGGTTGGCGCCGGACCCTATGGCGTTTCGGTGGCTTCCCGGGCCTTGGAATGCGGGATCGAAACCGTGGTGGTGGGCCGTCCGTTCGGGTTCTGGATCGACCACATGCCCGCGGGGATGTTCTTGAGGTCAGGGACCGATTGGCACCTTGACGCGTCCGGGGTTCACACATTCGAGGCGTTTGTCGAAGATCGACGGCTCTCTCCCAAGGATCTAGACCCGGTCCCGATCGAAGTCTTTCTCGACTACGGGTCTTGGTTTCTTGCAGCTAAGCGAGTCGCAGTCAGGGATCGGCTTGTGTCTCGACTTGAAAGCCGAGACGGATCGTTCGTGGCGGCGATGGATGACGGAACGCAGATCATCGCCGAGCGGGTCGTTGCCGCTCCCGGTAACGGCTACTTCCGACAGGTCCCGCAATGGGCCGCAAGCCTGCCAGAGGGAGTCGGCGTCCACACTTGCGACCTCATTGAATTCGAAAGTTTGGCTGGGGCACGGGTACTCATCGTCGGTGGTCGCCAAAGCGCGTACGAGTGGGCGGCGCTGCTCGGTGACCACGTTGCGGAACGCGTGGACATCGTCCACCGGCACGACGTGCCCCGATTTGAGCGTGTCAGCTGGAAGTTCGTCGACGACTATGTCGACGCCACCATCAGCATCCCAGGTTGGTGGCGTTCCCTGCCGCGGACCGACCAAGACACGATCTCACGGAGGTTCTGGGAGGTGGGCCGTTTGACACTCGAGTGGTGGCTTACGCCTCGGCTTAGCGGTGGCCGCTTTCACCGTTGGCCGCAAACCAGCGTCATCGACACAACCGTCGCTGACGACGGCGTGACCGGGGTAACCCTCTCGAGCGGTGACCATCTGAGTGTCGATCGCGTCGTCTTCGCCACGGGCTACAAGGTCGACGTGCCCAGGGTCCCTTACCTGGAACCACTCATCTCCCAAATCGACCTGGTCGATGGCTTCCCGAAACTCGACGAAGCTTTCCAGTCATCCACTCCGGGCCTGTACTTCCCCGGATTCGCGGCCACCCGTGACTTCGGCCCCTTCTTCGGTTTCACGAAAGCCTGTCCAGCGGCGGCCAAACTCATCGGTGACTCGTTGCAAGGCGTTTGAACCCAAAGAGCCGCCGCAGATCGACGAGGTTCGTGCGTACGAGAACTATCGGCGAGTGAAGGTGAAATGGGTAACGCCGCTAGGCGAACATGTTGCCTCGATCTCGAAGCGCTGCTCCAGCTCGCCGAGATCGTCCCACAAGCGCTCCCCACGTCCCAGGACGATGGGCACTACAGCGATGTGCATGTAGTCAATGAGATTGGCTGCGAGGAACTCACGGACCGTTGTCGGCCCTCCACCGATTCGTACATCCAAGCCGCCAGCTGCTTCCCGGGCAGCTTCCAGAGCCTCGGCGGGGCTGGCGTCGATGAAGTGGAACGCGGTGCCGCCTTTCATCTCGATAGCCGGCCTGAGGTGGTGGGTGAGGACGAAGACCGGAGTGTGGAAGGGCGGATCGTCCCCCCACCAGCCTTTCCAGTCCTCGTTAGCCCAGGGGCCGCGCTGGGGCCCGAACTTGTTCCGTCCCATGATCTCGGCGCCGATGCCGGGGCCCC
>CAZCCS010000332.1:0-3913 GCA_964497005.1 uncultured Acidimicrobiaceae bacterium
GCGTGCAGGACGTGGCGGCAGGGCGGGGTTAGGTCGACAGCCGCCGACCAAGCCCCGATCGGAGCCGATACCCAGGTCAGGTCCGGGCAATAAGCATTCCCTCGCCCCCGGCCGCCTTCAGACCGTCGGTGCGGCCGGCGAGGTAACGCTCGGCCAGTTCGGCAGTAGGCACGTACCGGACGTCTCTGAAGCCGACGTCACGAGCCATGCCAACGATCTCCTCTGGTGAGTAGAAACTGATCCACGGCGTGCCCGATGCGCGCGCTCCCTGGGCCGCGCGTTCGAGGGCGATCCGATCCGCCTCGTCGAGAAGCTCGAAGGAGAGCATGAAGGTCGTTGCGACAATGGATCCTGGGGCCATCCCGGCCAGACGGCGCAGTGTCGCTGCCGTCGCCGACTTGGAAATGTACATGGATACCCCGCTGGATGACACCAACGCCCTCGCCGTCTCGTCGAAGCCGCTGTCGAGGAGCACCTGCCACCAGTCATGGTCGGCCTCGAAGTTGACAGGCACCAGGCGAAGATGCTGCGCAACGCCGTAGCCCAACTCTTCCAAGCGCCGCCGCTTCCAGGTCTGGCAGCCGGGTTGATCAATCTCGAAGACCCGCACCCGTCCTGCAAGCTCGTCGTGCCGCTGCGCGAAGGTGTCGAGCCCGGCGCCGAGGAGAACGTACTGGCCAATGCTTTCATCAAAGAGCAGATCCTCGACGAAGCGTGTACGAGCCACCAAGGCGGCGCGATAGCCCCCGGTCCCCAGAGGGTGCATGTCTGGCCGGTCGCGCCAGTTGGACTCAGGGGCGGCAAGGGCCAACCCGATCTCGTCATCGATGAGGTGCGGTGGCGCGTCAAGCTGTACGTGTAGAGCGCGCCATAGCGCTGTCCGCACCGCGCTGCTGTCTGGGACGGCATTCATGCGAGTTGATTCCCCGTCGTTCTTTGTCATTGATGTGTCGAGGCCAAAGCGAAGCCTATTCCGGGCGACCGGGATGCATCACCGTGAACAACGTGTTCCGACTCTTGGGACATCCTCATGGAAACACGTCTGAACTCCCTCGTTTTTTGGACAGCGGGGTGGCGCGCATGGAGTCCGTGGCTACACGGACCACAGCGCTTGGCTGGGGATAGGCGTGCGGCGACCTGACGCGATCCTCGTGCCCCGGCCAAGTTTGATCACGAAATCAGACCCTGGTAAGCAGAACCCCGTGGGTGTCAATTCCGTCTACGTGGAAGATCTGGTCGCGGCCCCTCCCGAGGACGTCTTCCAATACATCGCCGACATGAAGAACCATCATCCCCACTTCCTGCCGCCAGCCTTCTCCGAGTTCCAGGTCGTATCGGGCGGCGTGGGCGTTGGGACCATCACTACCTTCAGGCTCACGGCGGGCGGGCGGACTCGGGACTTCCGGATGACTGTGAGCGAGCCCGAACCCGGACGTCGTCTGGTTGAGACCGATGCCAAGTCCACGTCGGTCACTACCTTCATTGTCGACCCAGCCGCCGGGGGCATGTCTAAAGTCAGCATTGGCACCGAGTGGCACGGCGCCAGCGGCATCGGCGGTTTCTTCGAGCGAATGTTCGCCCCCCGGGTGATGCGGTCGATCTACGCCGACGAGCTTCGACGTCTGGACGCCTATGCGCGGAAGCAGGCGGCATCCCCGACGGGCTCGGACTAGATCCCGACTCGGACAGCGCTTCGCGCTTGCCCTGGATCTGGGCTGGGATTGGCGACGGTGCCGACGATCGACCGGTCAACCAATACGGCCCCATCCCGGCGTCGGGGGATATGGCCGTCCCTTTCTCGGGGCGAGGGAGGTGGGCGTTTAGGGACGCGTTCTCCTGGGTCCCTCCGACTCGACGACCCTACGCCGTTCCCGCGGAAGGCCTACTGGCCTCAACCAGTTCGGCGAGGTGGACGAGGGACTTGGCCAAATGCTCTGGAGGGAAGGGCGGGAATCCGATGTGTTCCCGGATGGAATCCGGGACTGCTGACCAGTCGTAGGTGAGGGTGACAGTGGTGTTCGACGGTCCAGCTGCCGTGAGGTCGTACCGCCAGATCCAGCCGGGAAAAGTCACCGTACCGTCGGCCGCCTCATTCCCTGGCTCCCAGGCGATGGTGCTCGGCGGGTCGAACCTCTGGACCCGGTTGGCCATCTGGTAGTTACCGTCCGGGTGGTTCGGGTGGTACATGGACATCCGGAAGATCTGTCCGGCGGCGGTCAACGGCTTGCTGTCGAGGGCTTCACGGACCCAGCCGGTGCCATCGATCACAGCGTGCTTTGCCGGATCGGCAAGAACGGCGAAGATTGCCTCCGGTGAGGCGCTGATGACCTCCGTCGCGCTTACACAGTCGTCGATCACGGGCTACCTCCTCAACCGACCTAGCTCATAACGGTTCACACCTTCGCCGACCCTGGCGGTCCAGACAGAAGCGTCGGAACGTACTCAAGCAGTTGTATCCGGCCGTCGAAGGTACGGCTGGCAATCATGTCGAGCGCTAGGTCGGGATAGCCGTCATAGATCCGCTCCCGCCCGGTGCTTCCGGTTATCACGGGAAACACGACCACGCGGAACCGGTCTACGAGACCAGCCTTCAACAGTGAGCGGCACAGGGTAAGGCTGCCGATCGTACGCATCGACGTCGACGCGCCGGCCTTCATCTCTCGCACAGCCTCAACCGCATCCCGGGCGACGAGTTGCGCGTTCCCCCACGCGAGGGGCTCTCGCAAGGTCTTCGAAAATACGACCTTCGACATGGCCGCCAGCGGTTCGGTACCTGGCTCGCCCGCAGCGGCGAATCCCGACATGACCCGGTAAGTCGTTGCCCCCATCAACACGGTGTAATCAGCCTCTGGGGCCTCTCCCATCCACGCCAGGTACTCGGGTCCTTCCAGACCCCACCAGCCCGGCCAGCCCTCTGCTGCCGCGTAGCCATCGAGCGAAGTGATGAAATCGATGAGAAGTTCCGGCATCGCTAGGTCCTTGTCCTTGGATCTCAGGTGGCGCCCGCCCTCGCTCCGACGAAGGTAGTTCGACCATTAGGACGTGCGGCAAGCCGCGAAGTCATCTCCAACGAGTTGGGGACACGGTCGAACGCCGAGGGAACCAAGTACCCGCGTATGGCCACCGTAGCCGGCGACGGGGGTCGCTCCGACTTCCGGACGGGTCTGTCAATCTGGTGCGTGCGGTCACGACCACTGACAGGTTGGGTCCGAGTTGGTCATCTTGGTCATTACACGTTGATCATGAGGCGCAGACGCTCGTCGCAGAAGGACAATCGATGCCGAAAGTAATCAAGGGGAACGCAAGGCGAAAGCCGCCGGAGCCATCGGCAAGCCACTCCGACATCGACGACTGGGCCCAGCGCCAGGTCCCGCATCTCCAGCCCGTCGTGCGGCTGTTGGACGAGTCGATCCGAGCGACGATCCCGGGCCTTCAGTACGCCCTCAAGTGGAAGAGGCCGTACTACGGACTACCAGAACTCGGGTGGATCATCGAAATGGCTGCTTACGATATCTCTGTGAATGTTGTTTTTTTCGGCGGAGCGGACTTCGACTGCCCTCCGCCACTCGGAACCACCGGTCGGACCCGTTACTTCAAGGTGACCACCCTCGAGGAGGTGCAGCGACCGGAGCTGCAGAAGTGGATCGAGGAGGCGGGCCGAACGCCGGGTTGGAGGTGAATAGCGTCGCTCCTGAGTGACGGACCCATACGGCTCACCGAAGCCGGTCGCGATGAACGTGCTCGCGCTCCCGGCGTTAGGGGGCGAGTACTCGGCGCTCCTGGTCGACGGCTCGACCGAGCGCATCACCGTCGATCTGGCGCGGCACGAGTGGTCCAGCGAGGGCTGTAGTGCCGAGCGCAGATCAGGAAATCGGCGTCACCCGAAGAAGCGCCGGGTTCGGGCGCGTAGAGA
>CAZCCS010000333.1:0-3886 GCA_964497005.1 uncultured Acidimicrobiaceae bacterium
GGGCGCCTGGTGCGCCATGTCGCCGACGTTGACTCCGAACTGCTCGGCGAGAATGGCGGTGAGGCGGCGCTCGTCGACCATCCCTAGTCTCAGCACGACCTCGCCGAGTCGCTGCCCGGTCTTCTTCTGCTCCTCAAGCGCCTCGAGCAGCTGGGCGTGGCTGATCAGGCCCTGCTCGACCAATAGGTCGCCGAGCAGGACGCCCGAAGGGTGGCGCCCCTCGATGGGAGGGACCCTATCCTCGGGCGTTTGATGCGACGGGGGATCGATGGGCGCAGAGCCATTGCCGCGCGAAACCTCATCTTGATGCTCGGCGCGGATCGGCCGGTCGGCGCGGAGTGGGCGCTGCCGGGAGGGGTGGTCCGGATGATCCTCTGCGAGCTCACGCGCACGGAGGGGCCGCTGCGGAGCGTTGGGCGCCGGCGGGGGAGGCGGGGGCGGGGTGGACGAGATTGAGGGCATGGCCATCACCGGTTCTGGTTGGGGAAGTTCCGAGAACTCATCGGCAGGTCGGCGGGCGGGTACGCGCGCAGGTTCCTCTTTTTCCGTCAACCACTCGTCCCAGGCATCCTCGCGGGCCGTCGGTTGTGGCTGCGGCTGCGGGTCGTTTCCGCCTCGACCGAAGAGCTTGGGCACTAGGTGTCCTTCCCGACCGCCTCGTCGCAGGTCGCCACGATGTCGCCGGTCGGCGGCACCTTTTCGGCCCACGGAGCGAAGCTGGACATGTCTGAGAGGCCCCCTACGACCAAAGGTAGACCGTCACGCAGCCCGCATGTGGCACCCATCTCCGAAATCGACGGCTGGCTTTCCGGCCGGCTGCGGATGTTGAGAACCACGTCCACGTGGTGCAGGTCCAACGGGCATCCCCGCCCCGGGATGAGCGCATTGCACGGGAACGGCGCTTCTGCGCTGTCGCTGCAGCGGTGCACCGTCCGACCTGCCTCGCGCAGCTGGCCGGCGGCGTCCCCTATGGCCCAATCATCGCTGCCGACGACGAGCACCTCCTGGGCGATTCCCGGCTTTTTCCGAGGCTCGTCCGTGAGTACGGTCAGGTTGACCTGCGGCTCGGTGCGCTGCACAAATAGATCATCGAATTCCCCGGTCACCCACCCCCCTCCTTGGGAACAACAGACTCCCAACTCGGGCCGACTATCCTCGCGGCGGTGACGGGGCCAGCGCCAAAAGCACGGATACTGGTTGTCGATGACGACGAGGAGCTCACGTCCCTCCTGAAGCTCGTTTTGGAAGGGGAGGGCTACTCGACGATCGTCGCGTCCAATGCCGCCGGCGCGATCGAACAGGTCGAGAAGGACGCATGCGACCTGGTCGCACTGGACATCTCCCTGGGATCCGACGACGGCCGGGTGGTCCTGTCGAAGATCCGCGAGCGGGGAGAGCTGCCGGTGATCTTCATCAGCGGCAAATCGGACACCGCGGACCGGGTGCTCGGGCTGAGGTTGGGGGCGGACGACTACCTGCCGAAGCCGTTTTCCCCGGTCGAGCTGGTCGCCCGGATCGAGTCGATCCTGAGACGTTCGGCCCGCCGGGCGGAGCAGCCCTCTTCGTCGGACGGGAGTGAGCGGGTCGCCGACGGGCTGGCGCTCAACGAGCTGACCCGGGAGGTGTTCGTGGAGGGCAGGGCGGTGGAGCTGACCGCCAAGGAGTTCGACCTGCTCGCCTTCCTCGTCCGCTCGCCTCGACAGGTGTTCAGCCGGGGCCAGCTGCTCGAGCATGTTTGGTCCTCCCGCTCCGAGTGGCAGGACGAGGCGACGGTGACCGAGCACGTCCGCCGGGTCCGCCACAAGGTGGAAAAAGACCCCGAGAGGCCGCGGTGGATCACCACCGTGAGGGGCGTCGGTTACCGCTTCGAGCCGTAAGGGGCTTTGGGGTGGCGGTCGGGCCGGCGGCGGCGGTCGGCTGGCGCTTCGGGTTAGCGCTTCGGCTTAGCGCTTGGTGGCCTGGAGGGCGTGGTCCTCGATCAGCTCGGCGACCCTGAGGCGTAGCGAGTCGGGCCGGTAGGGCTTGCGCAGCACCCGGTCCCGGGGGTCGGGGATGCGGGCGTCCGAGTAGCCGGTCATGTACAGGACCGGGAGGTCGGGCTGGTTGACCCTCGCCCCGTTGGCCAGCTCGATGCCCGACAACCCCGGAAGGCGGATGTCGGTCGCGAGCACGTCGAAGGGTTGGGAGCGGGCCAGTTTCATCAGTGCGACCTCGGCACTTGACACAGCGACCACCTCGAGGCCGATGCCGGCGAGCGCGTCCTCGGCGATGGCGCGCAGCTCGTCCTCGTCCTCCACGAGCAAGACCCGACCCGACACCATGCGGCCCGCCGGCCACACCTCGTCCTCCTCGGTCCCGCTCGACAGCTGGGCCTCGACTGCCATCGGAAGCCAGATGCGAATCGACGTCCCCTGCCCGGGCCAGGAGGTCACCCGGAGCTGCCCGTCCCGCTCCTTGACCAAGCCGTAGACGGTCGACAGGCCCAGGCCCGTGCCGTGGCCTCGTTCCTTGGTCGTAAAGAACGGCTCGAGACAGCGGGCCTGGACCTCCTCGGTCATGCCCGGTCCGTCGTCGGCGATAGTGAGGACCGCCAGCGGGCCACGGGGGAGGTCCAGCTGCCAGCGCTCGTTGGCGCTGGGCTCCTCGACCTCGACCGAGATGTTGATGTTGCCCATGCTCTCCATGGCGTCGCAGGCGTTGATCACCAGGTTGACGACGATCTGCTCGATCTCGCTCGGGTCCAGGCGCACCTTGACGGTCTCGTTGGGGCGGTCGATGAAGACCTGAACCTTCGGGCCGGCGAGTCGGGCGAGGACGGTCTCGAGGTTGCCGATGTCGTGGGCGAGGTCAATGACTACCCCGGTGTCGACCTGGCGCCGGGTCATGCCGAGCATCTGCTGGGTGAGGGCGGCGGCCCGGCGCGAGGCACCTTCGATGTTGTCGAGCAGGCTCTGGCGTTGCTCGGGCGTGACCGTGCGACGAAGCAGTTCGGCGTATCCGAGGATCAGGGTGAGCAGGTTGTTGAAGTCGTGGGCGACCCGGCCGGCGACCTGTCCCATGGCCTCGAGGCGCTGCGCCTGGACCAGCGCGCGCTCCGCCCGGCGGACCTCGCTCAGGTCTACGCCGGCGATCAGGACGGTCTCGTCGTCAGATGACGACGTGGCGGGCATCGGTGCGCCCGACAGTGAAAGGTCGTGGCCCTCGACGGACACGGTGCGGTTCACGACACCGTTACTGAGCTTCACCGCGTCGGCGAGTTCGAGCATCGGGCCCTGTAATTGCAGTGCGAGCAGCCAATCTCTCGGATCGGAACCCCAGTCGAACAGCCGAAGGGCTGCCGGGTTGGCCGACACGACGGTGCCGTCGTCGCGAAGTCCGATGAGGGCGACGGGGGAGGATTCGACGACTGCCCTGAGGCGGGATTCGTGGCGGATGGTGACTTCGGTGCCGAGAGCCCGCTCGAACGCGACCGGGATCAGTGACGCGAGGGAGCTGAGCACCAACTCCTCGTCGGCGGAGAAGTCGTCGCCGACGAACACAACCAGCGCCGCCCGCTGCCACGGATCACTGCTCGGAAGGGGGTAGGCGACCCAGCCCCGGCCGCGGGCGGAGCGGTGGTTGGACACCGCCTCGAAAGCGGTGTCGGCGAGGTCGGGCTCGACGTCGCCCGCTTCCGCGGAAACGACCGACCCGTCGCCCATCCACCACCTGGCGATGGCGCCGTCGGCCTCCTGGATCACGCACGCCTCGACGCACGCGACTTGGAGGACCGCCTTGGCGGTGGCGGCGCCGGCGAGGTTGGTGGCCGCCGTCGCCAGTCGGCGAAGCCGGCGGACGGTGCGGCTCTGGTCCCGGGCGGAGGCCTGCATCTCCCGGTGGAGCATCA
>CAZCCS010000334.1:0-3879 GCA_964497005.1 uncultured Acidimicrobiaceae bacterium
CCTGGGACCAAACACCTAACACCAAGGCGGCGCGGGAGTGATCGGCGCGGTCGATTCCCGGGACAGGGGAAGCCTGGCGAAACGCTTTTCGAATGTCGCGTTGGTGTCGATACTCGTGGTCGCCACCACAGGGGTGTTGCGCGGCCTCGACGAAATCCGCTCCTGGCATGGCCTGTTCGACACGACGTTCGGGAAGTGGGCCATCGTGAAGATCTCTCTGCTGATAGTGGTGGGGGGCCTGGGCTTCTTGCAACGCACCCGAGGGGTGCCGAACGCAGGGCGAGGTTCGTCAGGCTTCTTGCGCCGGATCGGTACGACCGAGCTGGCGGTTGCTGCGGTAATCCTCGTGGCCGCGGGCTCGCTGCAGAGCCTGCCACCACCAAGCGCGACCAGTTCTCCGAAGGCCGCTAAGCCTGTCGTAGCAAGCGGTAACGACTTCGCTACGACAGTCCGGGTCCGCCTGCTGGTTTCACCTGGGACCCCGGGGTTCAACCGGTTCACCTTGCACGCCGTTGACTACGACACGCTGAGGCCGGTAGCAGCGCAAGCAGTCAACCTGACCTTCGACCTTGCAGCACGACCTGATTTGGGTACGTCCACGCTCAACCTGTCCCGGGAAAGTGACGGTGACTACAGCGCCGTCGCACCAAACCTGTCAGTCTCCGGAACCTGGACCGTCACAGTCCTGATCCAGCGGGGATCACAATCTGCCGAGGTTCCGCTCACCGTCAGCACGCGGACCGTGCCCCAGCGAATTGACGTGTCCCGAAGCCCGGGCCTGCCCACCGTGTACATCATCCACGTGACACCGACCGCCTCCGTGCAGGTATACCTCGATCCAGGCAAACCCGGATTCAACGAGTTCCACGTCACTGTCCTCTCCTCCGGAGGCAACGAGATTCCCACCAGCGACTTGGCCGTCAACGCATCAAGGACCGGCCAAGTGGCCACAGCGCTCACTGTGCGCCGTCTCGACCCCGTCGGCCACTATGTCGCCGATCTCCCCGGTGCCACCACCGGCAAATACCAGTTCAGTATCGATGCCACAACAGATCAAGGGTCACTTCATGCTGATATCACCATCCCAGTCCCGTGAAGTAGCAGCTCCTCGACGGGCGACCAAGCTCAATCTCCCTTCTGCATTCCTGGCGCTGGTCGTGCTGCTGATGCTGCTGATGCTGCTGCTGGCTGCCTGTGGTGGCGGCTCCTCAGCGGTGCCCGCGGCACGGCCGCATACCGACGCCAAGCTCTTGATCGTCTCCCCCACTCCGAACGAGGTGACCGGATCGAACGTCCCAGTCCAATTCGATGTTCAAGGGGCTACCGTCTCCCCACCCCAAAAGAACAAGCTGACGCCCAACGAAGGACACATCCACGTAACCGTCGACGGGCGCTTGGTTTCCATGTCGTACGGGACGTCCACCGAGCTGTACGCGCTAAGCCCCGGGACGCACACACTGCAGGCTGAGTTCGTCGCCAACGACCACCTGCCGTTCGCTGACCGTGTCTTGACGGTCGTGCTCTTCACGGTGAAGTCATGACCGAGCTCTTTCGCGAACCAGGCTCAGCTTGTCGAGACGGTCGATGAGGATGAAGCTGCCGGCGAACAAACCCGAGCCGACGCCTAGGTTCACGGCGATCAAGAATCGCTGGACGTCGACGGGGTATGCGCTCAGGACCTGTGAATGCGAGAGAGCACCCAGCGTCGATACCGCGCCCGTGAGCACGATGATGATCGCCGCGGTGGCAGCACCATAAGCGGCCACGGGCCTTCGCAGAAGCGCGAGGCCGGCAACTGCCAGCGAAGCCAGCCAGAACAGGACAGAGATGACTCCGTCGTAAGGGAGGACATGTAGCTGCGTTGCCAGGGACCCCGATCGACCGAACACCACCCCCGCGGTCCTTGCCATGTCCGCCGCAACCAGAACAAGAAGGAGGCTCGCCAAGGGAATCCGCCATCGCCGGGCGAAGCCGACCAGTAGCGAAACAGCGGCGATAGCTGCGGCGACACCGAACCAAGGCGCCGGCGACGGTCCGGGAACCCAGGTGAGCCGGCCGCTCACGGTGAGTGTCTGTTCGCCGAGACGACCAATGATGTTCCAGTCCTGAATCAGGTGATAGCGACCCGGCGAAGCCGACACCTGTCGAGGAGGTCCGGGGGAGCTCCAGTGAACGCGATGATCATGCCACACCGCGACATCGCAGCGGCATGTCTTCTTCCACACCGGGGGCGCGAGGGCGTTCGTGCCCGGCGGCATGTACACCAATCCGGGCGCGGATGACAGGTTGAGATACAACGACGGCGATCTCAAGTTCTGCCAGACTCCCAGCGAGTCCACCATCAGATACGGCTCGCCCGAATACCCGAGAATTACGAGCGGCACCGCCGTCGCATTTGTGACCGCGATGTGCTGACCGTCGTCCAGGACTGCGGCTGAGATACCTAGCACCTTTGGCCGGATGTCGACCAGCGCGGAGCGGTAATTGCTGGACCCCGACGGGCCTACAACGCTGTGCGCCCACGCTGGGCTGGCCGGAAGGAGCACGAAGGTTGAAACGAGCCCGATCCCGGTTCCGATCATCCTCAAACGCGATCGCACCCTCCCATTCATTCGCTGCGGCGCCGGCGATCGCTGCGCCAGATCACAGCGGCGCTCAGCAGAAGTAACGCGGCGATACCCAGCCCGACCGGCAGCACGATGCTGGTCCCCGACGAAGAACCCGGCGGCACCACCACCACGTTCGCTGCCGCGAGCAGGTAGCCGAAGGTGGTGAAGCTGGTGGACACTGCTGCTTGCGTCGGTATGTGCTGCTCGGGGATCCGGGTCCAGTTCTTGCCGTCGGGTGAGGCGAGGAGCGCGACCGAGCTCACCGGTGTGCGTACGACCGCGTCTATGGGTTTGGCCGCTGTCTGTATCGGAACGTGACCGGGCTCGTAAAACGCGTTCACGAGGTAGGCGTTGCCATCGGCAAACAATCCCAAGGGCAGCGGCGCAAGCTTCCCCGGATCAACTGGCGTGACCCCGAGCAGGACAGAGGTACGTCCCGGCGCCGGCGGTATCGCGCCGGCCGGAAGGGTCAGGGCGAGTTGGCCGTCTCCGCTGCCACCAGGCTCCTCCTGTGATCCGGTGGGAGTCAGATCGAACGATTCGGTTACTGCCACCGGAGGCGTGTTGGTGGACCTGAACGCCGGCGGGGGGTGCACCCACCGGTACGGCGCCGAAGGGCCGATGCCTTCATACAGCGGCCGCAGCGGGTGGCCTGCCGTTCCGATTGTCACCACCGCGGCGACCACGTAAACGAGCGCTGCCACCCCGAACCCAGCAGTAACCCGCCTGTTCAGGCTCATGATTGGATCGGGAGGACCTGAGCCGGTTGCGTGGCGAAGGCCGGAGGCCACACCACGACCTCTTTGCCCGGCGCCACCCACTCCCAGATGACGCTCGCCGCCGCCTGGTTCTCGCCGGCTTCCGACCCCCCGACCGGGAAGTTCATTCCGGACCCGTCGGCGAGGCTCCCGACCTGAAGCTTCACGCGGGTGGCGGCGGTGGCGACGGCCTTGGCTGTCAGGGAAGACGCGGCGGGCAGGACGTGGGCGAAAAGGGCATAGGCGTTGGCGAATCCCGAGGTGGCGTACGCGTCCAACGCGTCGCGGTACTGCTTGGCCCACTGACCTTGGACCCAGGCGAGCGTGGAGCGGCCCTCGGCGAGCAGGCCGGCCGGGTTGATGCTGTAGGCCGCAGCCTTGTCCGAAGCGAACAGACCGACGGCCGCGCCCTGAAGCTGATCGCCGAATGCCGGCAGGCAGTAGCTCGAGCTGGTCCCGACCGATGCGACTAGCGGGAGCTGCTGGGCGATCGTCTCCCGCCTGAGCGCCTC
>CAZCCS010000335.1:0-1354 GCA_964497005.1 uncultured Acidimicrobiaceae bacterium
AACGGGCGACGGCCTTCTCAGGTCGTGACGATCTGCTCGAGCACCCAGTCGGGGTGGTCCGACTGCAGGCGAGCGAGCCAGTAGGGGCTCTCGAAGACGGCGAGCAGAACCCCGTCGCGGCGATGGAGCACCTCGATCCCCGGAAAACCCCTCAGCTCTGCGGCGGTGGCATCGTCTGTGCGCCGCACCGTTCTCTCGTACGGTCCGGATATCTCGATGGGCGCCCCGAACTCGTGCTCCATCCGGTGAGCAAGGACTTCGAACTGCATCGCTCCGACAGCGGCCAGCACAGGGGTTGGATCCTCGTTCGAGCGGCGCAAGATCTGGACGACGCCTTCCTGCTCGAGTTGCTCCAGACCCCGCTTGAACTGCTTTGACCGGGACAGGTCACGCGGGTGCGCGCCGGCGACCAACTCCGGCGGGAACGCGGGGATCGGCGGGAAGGTGACCGGCCCGGTCACGCCGCCGTCGCTGCGGTCGGTTTCGTAGAGGGAGTCGCCTACCCGGAGCCCCGAAGCGTTCACCAGTCCTATGACATCGCCGGGCCACGCCTCGTCGATGGTGTCGCGGTCCGATCCGAACACTGACGCCGCGTACTTGGTGGCGAAGGGACGACCGGTGGGGCCGTGCACCAGCGTCATCCCGCGCTCGAAGTGTCCCGAACACACTCGAACAAAGGCCACATGGTCCCGGTGCGAAGGGTTCATGTTGGCCTGGACCTTGAATACGAAACCGGAGAAAGCCCGGTCGAGATCGATCTCGACACCCTCGTTGTCACGGACCGGTGAGGGCGCCGGAGCCAGGTCGATCACCGCGTCGAGGAGGTGTCTGACACCGAAGTTGGTCAGCGCGGATCCGACGAAGAGCGGCGTTGAGATCCCGGCAAGGAACGACTCCTCGTCGAGGACCGATCCGACTTCGTCCAACAGAGCGCACTCCTCGACTGCCCGCCGCCAGTCGGCGCCGTAAACGTCGGCGGCTTCTCCCCCGGCCAATTCGACTTCGCCGGCGATCTCGGCGCCGCCACGCGATTTGGAGAACCCAACGAACCCCCCGCTTCGGCGGTCGATCACCCCATGAAACACGCCGGGCTCGCCGACCGGCCAGGTCACCGGGGTGGCCACCAGACCGATCTGCTGCTCGATCTCGTCGAGCAACTCGAGCGGGGGTCTCCCCGGGCGATCGCATTTGTTGACGAATGTCAGCACCGGCATTCGCCTGGCGTGGCAGACCTCGAACAGCTTGAGGGTCTGAGGCTCGATCCCTTTGGCGACGTCCAGGACCATCACCGCTGCATCGGCGGCGGTCAGCACGCGGTAGGTGTCCTCGGAGAAGTCCCGGTGCCCCGGCGTGT
>CAZCCS010000335.1:1364-3851 GCA_964497005.1 uncultured Acidimicrobiaceae bacterium
AGGTTCACCGTGCAGCCGCGGTAGGGGAACTGCAGCACGGTGGAGCTGATGGAGATGCCCCGTTCTTTTTCCATCGCCATCCAGTCCGAGGTGGCCCGGCGCCGGCCCGCCCTCGCCCTGACCGCTCCGGCTTCCTGGACCGCGCCGGCGTACAGAAGGAACTTCTCTGTGAGGGTCGTCTTGCCCGCGTCGGGATGACTGATGATGGCAAACGTGCGCCGGCGCGCGGCCTCGGACGAGGGCGCGATCTGCGGGGTGGTAGTAGTGGGAGCTGTCATGTCGGGGGATTGCGCCTGGAAGCTCCGAGCTGTCGACGAGCTGTCGACGAGCAGTCGATCAACAGCCGATCCGAGCGGGGCGGCGGATACAGGTTACCGGCGATAGGTGCCATCCTTGAGGCGTGCGCATCCTGGTTGCCGAGGACGACGACGGGATAGCCGAACCGCTGCTGGAGGGCCTCGCCAGAGAGGGCTTCGAAACCGAGCGGGTGTCGACCGGCGCGGACGCGCTCTCCGCCACGCCGCCGGACCTGCTGATCCTCGACCTCGGGCTGCCCGATATCGACGGTTACTCGGTGTGCCAGCAGATCCGCGCCCGCTCGTCGATTCCCATCATCGTGGTGACCGCCCGCGGAGCAGAGGTCGACCGGGTCGTGGGGCTCGAGCTCGGAGCAGACGATTACATCGTGAAGCCGTTCGGCTTTCGGGAGCTGGTGGCGCGGATCCGGGCGGTGATGCGCCGGATGGGCGAGCTTCAGACCGCCGAGCAGATTCAGGCGGCCGAGCAGGTTCAAGCTCTCGGCGAGCTGACCATTGACCGCAGGGCGAGGCGGGTTTTCGTCTGTGGCGAAGAGGTGGATCTCTCACCGAAAGAATTCGACCTGCTCGCACTGCTGGCTGAGGACCCCGGCGCGGTGGTGAACCGCCAGACCATCCTCGAGGAGGTCTGGGACCCGCACTGGTACGGCCCCACCAAAACCGTCGACGTCCATGTCGCGTCGCTGCGCAAGAAGCTCGGCCACCCCGAGTGGATCGAGACGGTTCGCCGGGTCGGCCTGCGGTTGGGCCACACCCACGCAAACGATTCAAAGCTCAACAAGCTGACGGACTAAGTGACCCGCCGGCTTTTGCTCTCGTACCTCGGTTTGGCGATCCTGATCCTCGTTGTCCTCGAGGTTCCGCTGGGTGTGCTCGCTCAGCGCCACGAGAGGAGCATCAGCGCCAATCAGGCGGCGCGTGAGGCTGCGGGGCTTGCGGGCCTGGCGACCGAGGATCTCGAGCATCCTCGCCCGGCCCAGCTTTCGACGCTTGCGACTACCTACCGCTCTAGCACCGGCGGCGAAGTCGCAATCGTCGGTGCCACCGGCAACCTCCTCGCGACATCCAGTCAGGACGCCGACGACGACGTGACGACCGACTGGCGTCACCTGGTGGCGACCGCGCTGACCGGGGTTTCGAGCAGTGCCTTCACCAGCGACGAGGGACAGGCGTGGGCAGCCGCGGCGGCACCGGTCAACCTGGACGGTCATCCCGCCGGAGCGGTCGTCCTGGGGATTCCGGCTGCCGCGACCGAACAGCGGGTCCACGACATCTGGATGGCTCTCGCCGGCTTCGCGTTGGCCGTGCTCGCGTTGACTGCGGTCGTCGGGGTGGTGCTGGCCAGATCGTTGTCGCGTCCGTTGCGCCGGCTGGAGAGCGCCGTCACGGGCCTGGGGGCGGGGGATCTGACCGCTCGAGCCCGCGAGGACCAGGGACCGCCCCAGATTCGCTCGCTCGCCCACCAGTTCAACAACATGGCCGCGCGCCTCGCCGAGCTCGTCGACAGCCAGGCGCGCTTCGTCGCGGACGCTTCGCATCAGCTCAGGTCGCCTCTTACCGCGCTCCGGCTACGCCTCGAGAACCTCGAGGCGGGCACCACCGAGGACACCGGTGAGGGCATCGCCGCCGCGGGACGTGAGGTACAAAGACTCAGCCGGATCGTCGACGGCTTGCTTACGATCAGCAGTGCGGGGCAAGAAGAGCCGAGCCGTGCGGCAGTCGACATTCACGCGGTCATCTCGGAGCGTTGCGAGGCTTGGGCCGCGCTGGCCGGGGAGAAAGGCGTAACCCTCGAGCACAACAGCCAGGAGCCGTTGCTCGCCGCGCTCGTCCCCGGCGACTTGGAGCAGATCCTCGACAACCTGCTTGCCAACGCCCTGGACGCCAGCCCCGACGGCTCCCGCATAACCGTCACCGTGGAAAACGACCGTTCCCGGGTCGTCCGTGTGCACGTCACCGATCAGGGACCCGGTATGTCCGACGAAGACCGCAACCGGGCGTTCGACCGGTTCTGGCAGGGATCGGACTCGAATGGAGGGCACAGCGGCCTCGGACTGGCCATCGTGCGTCAGCTGGCGACCCGGAACCACGGATCGATCGAACTGCACAAGGCCTACCCCACCGGCCTCGACGTCGATCTCGCGGTGGCAGCCTCCCAGTCGGAGCCGGC
>CAZCCS010000336.1:0-3840 GCA_964497005.1 uncultured Acidimicrobiaceae bacterium
TAGTCAATGCCGTATATGTGGTCCTTGTACGTGGTGGTGGAGCTGGTGGCGCCGTAGTTCAGCCCGAAAACGCAGTACCCGGCGTCGGACAGCAGCGGGGCGAGTGTCTGCCAGGAGAAGTTCTCGGTGGCGAAGGTGCCGTGCACCAGCACCACCGGATAGGGATGTTCCGCCGAAGGAGTGCACGGACCGTTGACGATGCCAGGCGGCATACCGTCGGCGTTCGGGCCGATCTCCGTTGCAAGGCCCATTAGCTCACCAGTGCCGCTCGGAGGCGCCGGTACCTGGGGTGGTGGAGGCGCACCGCCGGAGGCACGTGCGGGCCCGGTGACGAGCACACACAATCCGGCCGCGGCGAGCGCCACGAACACGAACCTCGGCCGCCGGCCTCGTCGTCCAGTCATTCGGAAAGCCCCTCACGTTTCTCGATGTGCCGAATTTTCTGCTGAAGCGACCCCAACTCCTGCCCGTCGACTCGTGCCTAAGGGGTCCGCGTGGCTCCACAACTTCGCGTCAACAGGGACGGTATGCGAGCCCAGGCGTCGAATGAGCCTGTACCGTTTTGGGTCCAATGATGGGGCGCGGGACCATCTTCTCTGTTTCGGCGGCGCTGTTGGTGGCCGCCAGTGGTTGCGGCGCGGCGGTCATGCCGGTCGCCAGCGCGCCCGTTGCCACTTCAGCCAACGCCGGAAGGGTCCATCCGGCCACCGATCCAACCAGTCCAAGCCAAGGGATGTCGCCGGCTCATCTGCCCGTGCCGAACCGGACTGAAACCGGAACCGGCCCGGGCCCTACGCCGCTTTGGACCCAGCGTGTCCGGTCCACCGACACAGACATCTTTCCTCGGCCCGCTTGGGTGGCCGTCCCGGTCGTGACCCTTTGGAACCAACCGGGCTTCGCGCGGCCGGTCGACGCCGGGGTGACTCAGGCACAACCGGTCGTCGGTCAGTGGGTTTCATCGATGGACTACCAACAGAAAGTTGATCTCGATAATCGCATGGCGACTCAGGCGCTCCTCGATGACCCGTTGACAGTTCTCGGGCTTGAAGGTGACTGGGCCCACGTGCTCGTTAACGATCAGAAGGGGAGCGTCTACACCGAGGGAATCGACGGATGGCTTCCGCGGTCTCAAATCACGTTCACGCCCCTTCACGCTTCCACTGTCACTGCTACGGTCAGCGTTCCCTTCGCTCCCGCCGGCGACCTCGTCCTGTCGTACGGAACCCGGCTTCCCGTCGTCGGTTCGGCCCCTGGGCAGTTGGTCGTCGAAACAGCCAAGGGGGTCGTACGGGTCCCCGAGGCCGATGTTCGCACGACGCCCCCGCCGGGCGGCGGAGAAGCAGTCGTGGCCCAGACCAAACAGTTCCTGGGGCTGCCATATCTGTGGGCGGGCACCTCTGCTTACGGGTTCGATTGTTCGGGCCTCACCTATGCGATCTACCGCCAGTTCGGGATAACTCTTGCGCGGGACGCGGCCGACCAGGCGCAGCAGGGCACATCAGTGCCTAAGACGCAGCTGCGGCCGGGAGACCTGTTGTTCTTCGCCTCTGCAGGGCTGGTCCATCACGTCTCGGTATACGCCGGAAACGGGATGATGCTGGATGCGCCCGAAACCGGCGGTCGGGTGGAACTGGTGCCGCTGTGGACCTCATACCTTTCTGCTCAGTACGCGGGAGCCCGCCGGTACCTCGGCTGACAAGCGTCGCGCTCAAGGTGTGTCACGCAGTTCGAATTTCACTCGCACGCCCGGACGCGCCTGAGCGAGGAGGTCGACGCCTTCTTCATCGACTACCGCCGCGACCGGGTACCCACCCGTCGTGGGATGGTTGCGCATGAGGACGATCGGCGACCCGCCGGCGGGGACTTGCACGGCGCCCGGCACCACACCTTCGGAGGGCAACTCTTCTCGTCGGTCGATTTCTACGACCGGTCCGTTCAGGCGAATCCCGGTGCGGTCGCTCGTTGAGTCAACCTCGAAGACGGATTCATAGAGCGTCTCCATCCCCCTCGGACCGATCCAGTCGGCGCGGGGGCCGCTTAGTGCTCGAACTCGAATCAGGTCGCCGGATGTGGGAAGGGATCGAAACGCGGCATCGCCGGTCCCCGAGGCGGGGACGACCTGAGGGCCGAGCGGAAGGCCGAACGGAACGCCGACCAGTGCGCCTAAGGGCAGCACGTCCCCGGCACGCAGGGGAGGCGGTCCCAACCGGGAGAGAGTGTCAGTCGAGCGACTTCCGAGGACACTCCCAACATCTACGCCACCCGCGAAGGCGAGGTAAGCCCGGGCACCGGATCGGAAGGGCCCGACTCCGAGCTCGCTTCCTGCCGGCAGCGGAAGAGCGGTGTCCATGCGGGCGGGGATCCCGTCGACCGTCACGGTCGCTCGGGCGCCGGTGACCGCGACCATCCGGTCGGACCCGAGGCGCAGGAGCGGACCGGAAAGTGTCGCTTCGAGGACCGCCGCGGAGGGGTCGTTCCCAACAAGCCGGTTGGCGAGCGCCGCCGACCGTCGGTCCGCGGCACCGCCGCGGGGGACGCCGAGGTGGCTCCATCCGATCCTTCCGCCATCCTGGACTGTCGTGAGCGGTCCTGGTTCCACGACCGTGAGGTAATTGCTCGAGACGGAAGGCACTGGGTCGTGATGCCAGCCGGGAAAAGGACGCACATCTTTGACCGGTTTGAACCGCACCAGGTCGCCCGGAGCGAGAAGCGAGGGCTGGGACCTCGAGGGGTCGAACATGCTCACGTCGGTTCGGCCGACGATCCGCCAGCCGCCCGGAGTTGATTGCGGATACACCGCGGTGAACTCGGAAGCGAGGGCTACGGACCCCGCGGGGACCGCTCGTCGGGGCGCGGAAAGACGCGGCACTCTCAGCGCCGGATCGCCGCCGACCAGATAGGCGAACCCGGGGGAGAAGCCCAAGAAGGCCACCGTGTACTCCGGCTCGGAGTGCCGCTCTCCGACGCCCGAACGACTGATCCCGCTCAGAGTCGCTACCTCATCCATGTCCGGTCCGTCGTAGGCGACCGGGATCTCGATTCGGTTCGGCGTCGGCAAGCCCCCCGGAGAGAACGATGTCGAGTCGATCGACTCCGCCGCCGCACGCAGGTCGATTCCGGCCTTGAACGTCACCAGGACAGTGCGCGCTCCGGCCACGACTTCCTCAGCGCCGGCGGGCAGATTGGAGCGTAGGTTGCGCCAGAGCCGGTGCACCTTTTCCAGGCTCTCCAAGTCGGCCAGCAGGGCCCGGTCCCCGACAGGGATGATGTTCACGGGATGTTTGGGTCAGGCCTCGATGAACGGTTCGACCGACAGACCGGCCTGCTCCAGTGCGTTCCGGACGACTACGGCGAGCGCGACGGCGCCGGGCGTGTCGCCGTGGACGCAGATCGAGTCGGCACTCAGTTCCACGGTCGATCCGTCGCAAGCGACCACGGTTCCCTGCGTCACCAAGTCAAGTGCCTGCCGGGCAACGGCGTCTGGATCGGTCAGCACCGACCCCGGTTGCGAGCGGCTGAGAAGGGTTCCGTCGCTCCGGTATGCGCGATCGGCGAACGCTTCAAAGAACGCAGGAAGCCCTTCCGCTTCAGCTCGCTCGGCGAGGGCCGACCCCGCTGGGCATAGGAGGGCCAGCGTGCCTTGCCCGGCGACCCCTAGCGCCTCAACCACCGAAGCGGCCACCGCCGAGTCGACAGCCGCACGGTTATAGAGGGCCCCGTGCGGCTTCACGAAGCGCAAGGTGGTGCCCGCCAGGGCGGTCGCTGCTCTCATCGCTCCCACCTGGTAAGCGATCTCGGCCACCAGGGTCTCGGCCGGGAGGTCCATGTGGGTGCGGCCAA
>CAZCCS010000337.1:0-3839 GCA_964497005.1 uncultured Acidimicrobiaceae bacterium
GCAAAGGCGAATCTCGTGAACGCAGGCGATATAGTTGGCGAGATGCGTTCGCTACGAGATCCAGCGGCACGGAATCGCACGAGGTCCAGTCAGGACTGTTCTCACTTGCGTGGGCCGGGTACGATAAGCACACACAACGTAAATCTGACGTACTCCTGTGTCTTGAGATGTGAGGAGTGCCACATGCCAACGCTCGATCTTGAGACGATGCGCTGCGAGGTGGATGGACCGGCCGGAAGCGTTGAATGCAGCGAATTGGGCGTGGGTCAAGGACCTCAACACAGCGACCGAGTACCTCGCCGACAACTCGGAGATTCACGTAGTCATCGTGAGCGGCGAGGGCCGGTCCTTTTGTAGCGGCCTTGATGTGAAGGAGCTATCCTTAGGGCACCTGTCAACGGAGTGGTTCGCCACGTGGGAGCGCGGCATCCTTGCGCTGGAAAACCTTCCAGCGGTAACGGTCGCGGCGGTTCAAGGCTACTGTCTTGGTGGCGGCCTGCAGGTCGTGGGGTGCGATGGGGAACACCGAGCGGGGCGTCCCCGCCGCCGCCCAGACCACCTCATGGGCCAGCAAGCCCTCGTCCATGTAGGTGGCGACCGGCTGGGAGTGCCCGAACGGGGCGACTCCCCCAATGGCGAAACCGGTCCGGTCCCGTACGAACTTCCCGTCGGCCTGCTCGACCGCCTCGCCCACCGCTGCCGCCAACCTCGATTCGTCGACTCGGGAGGCACCCGAAGCCAGCACCAGGACCGGGTCGTCCCGCTCCACCGCCCTGAACACCAGCGACTTCACGATCTGGGCGACATCACAGCCGATCGCAGCCGCGGCTTCAGTAGCCGACCTGGTGCTCGCCGGCATCTCGGTGATCTCGGCGGTGATACCGAGCCGCCGCAGTTCCTCGGCCACCCTGGCGGCGCTGCCGGTCGGTTCTCCCATCCCCGACTTTGTAGCTGATCCGGCGAGCCTGCCGGGAAAGAACAGCTGTAACTAGGGTGGTGCGCCGTGCCGCTCCCCTTTGACCGCGGGCAGTCGCTGGAAAGGCTTGCCGGCGACGAGTTCGACGTGCTGGTGATCGGCGGCGGGATCACCGGCTGCGGCGTGGCCCTCGACGCTGCCGCACGGGGCCTTCGCACCGCCCTGGTCGAAGCCCGGGACTTCGCCTCCGGGACCTCCTCCAAATCGTCGAAGCTGATCCACGGCGGCCTCCGTTACCTGCAGCAACGGGACTACCGCCTCGTCTACGAAGCTCTGCACGAACGCCAACGGCTGCTCGAGAACGCCCCTCACCTGGTCCACCCGCTGCCGTTCCTGATCCCCCTCTTCGGCAAGGACGGGGTGGTGGCGAGCTCCGTCGCCAAGGCCTATTCGGTCGCGCTCTGGTCCTATGACATGACCGGAGGGCTTCGGATCGGTCACCGGCACCGACGCATCAGCTCCCGCGAGGCGCTTTCCCATTTCCCCGGCTTACGCGCCGACCGGTTGGTTGCGTCCTTCCTGTATTGGGATGCGCAGGCCGACGATGCGCGCCTGACGCTGGCCGTGGCGCGGACCGCCGCGGCACGAGGAGCGGTCCTTGCCAACTACTCCCCCGTCGCCGAGCTGATCGAGGAACGCGGGAAGGTGACCGGCGCGCTCCTCGCCGACGGAACCCGCATCCGGGCGGGGGTGGTCGTCAACGCCGGCGGGGTCTGGTCCGAGCAGGTCGCTTCCCTCGACGGTCACAGCGGCGGGAGCCCGGTCAAGATCCGCCCGGCCAAAGGGATCCACGTCACCGTCCCCGCCGAAAGGCTCCCCTGCGATTTTGCGTCGGTGCTCACCGTCCCGGGTGATCGCCGATCCGTGTTCGTGGTGCCCTGGGCCGCCGATGAGATCGCGGGGAAACCGAGCACCGCTGGCGGGACGCACTACACCTACATCGGGACTACGGACACCGACTATGGCGGCCCGCTAGACGACCCGGTGTGCACGGCGGGCGACGTGGAATACGTGCTCAGCGCGGTGAACGCGTGGACTTCCGCCGATCTCACCCCCGCTGACGTGACCGGGACGTGGGCAGGTCTGCGCCCACTCATCAGCGACGCTAGAAGCGCCCGGACCGCCGACCTGTCACGCCGCCACAGCGTGACCACCTCTCCCACCGGACTCGTCACCGTCACCGGCGGGAAGCTGACGACGTACCGAGCGATGGCAGCCGACACGGTTGCTGCGGCGCTGAAGGTGCTCGATCGCGATGTCGGCGGTTCCCGCACCCGCCGCCTCCGCCTGATCGGGGCCGGTGCCTACACCGGCCCGGCCCACCTCGTCGGCCGCTACGGCACCGAGGCAGCCGATGTCCTCGCCCTCGCGGGCACCGACCCGTCGTTGGCGGAGCCGATCTCCGATGCGTTGCCGTACATGAAGGCCGAGGCCCTGTTCGCCGCCCGGTTCGAGATGGCCCGAACCCTGGACGACATCCTTTCCCGGCGGATCCGGGCGAGGATCCTCAACTCGGCTGCTGCGATCCAGGCCGCCAAGGCCGTGGCCGACGTGGTGGCCGCAGCGCTCGGATGGAGTGAGCAGGAGGCCCGCGCCCAGGTATCGGGGTTCGTGTCGTCGGTCGAGACGGAACGCCGTGCTATGGCCGAACCGGGCGAGCGGGCGGCGGCCAACCTGTGAGCAGAACCCCGCTTCCTGCCGAGCTAGGACCGGAGTCCGCCGGGGTGCCACCGCGCTTCGCCTCGACGGTGGATGTCGACCAGGAGGTCATCGACCGACTCGCGGGGGCTTGTTCGAAGATCGACCAGAGCGATGGCGCACGCGTGATCGCGGGACGCGACTGGTGGCCGCTCTCGTTGCAATGGGCGGTGGAGGGAGCCAGCCCTGCCCTGCCGGCCGCGGTCGCGACACCCACCGACGAGGATCAGGTCGCCGAGGTCGTGGCGATCTGCAACCAAGCCCGGATCCCGGTGGTGCCCTTCGCCGGTCGCAGCGGGGTTTGCGGCGGCAGCGTCCCGGTCTACGGCGGGATCGCCCTCGACATGGCCGAGATCAGCGGCATCGTCGACTTCGACGACACCTCTCTGCTCGTGAACGCGAACGCAGGGACCTTCGGCGACGAGTTCGAAGCCGCGTTGCGTTCGGATCACGACGTCACCGCCGGGCACTGGCCACAGTCGATGGCCCTGTCCACCGTCGGCGGTTGGATCGCCTGCCGGGGTGCCGGCCAGTACTCGACGAGATACGGGAAGATCGAGGACATCGTGGCCGGCCTGCGGGTCGTGCTCGCCGACGGCACCGTTGTCGACACGGGCGGGAGAGCGCCGCGGGCGGCTACCGGCCCCGACCTGACCCAGGTCTTCGTCGGGAGCGAAGGGACCCTTGGGGTGGTCACCCAGATCCTGCTGCGGGTGCACCCGGTCCCCCCGAGCGAGGCCCGTGCCGTCTTCGGGTTCCGGTCGTTCGAGGAGGGACTCGAAGCGTGCAGGCGGGTCCTCCGCCGTGGCGCGACTCCGGCGGTCCTGCGGCTCTACGACCCCCTCGAGTCGCAACGCCATTTCGAGGTTTCCGACACAGCGGTCCTGGTCGTCGTCGACGAGGGGGACGCGGTTCTGATCGACCCGATCATGGCGGTGGTGAGGGAAGAGTGCGACGCGTCCCGCGCGCACACCCTCGACGAAGCGCTCGCGGCCCACTGGCTGGAGCACCGCAACAACATCGCCCCGGTCGAGTCGCTCGCCCGGAACGGGATAGTCGCCGACACTGTCGAGATCGCCGCCCGCTGGAAGGTTCTTCCTGCCATATACCGAGAAGCGGTGTCCAGGCTGGAGAACGTCGAGGGCACACTTGCCGCGTCGGCACA
>CAZCCS010000338.1:0-3838 GCA_964497005.1 uncultured Acidimicrobiaceae bacterium
GGGCTCCCCTCACGACTCGCGCTCCACCATGAAAGGCACAAGGTCCGCGAGGAACTGGCGGGCGGTCGAGTCAGGCAAGCCGCCGAACGCCGCGCGCATGGCCGCCCCTGCAGAGTTCGCGACTCCTCTGGCGAACTCGCCGGCGAAGCCGATGCTGCCATAGGCGGTCATCAAATCGAAGAGGGTCCTCACCTCTCCAGCTGTGCGCTCGGTGGGTTCTCGTCCGAGGTAGCTCCTCAGCCACGCGAAGTCGGACGGGTCTGCCGCCGCAAGGAGGTGGATGAGGATGAGCGTGCGTTTTCCCTCTCTCAGATCGCCGAATCGCTCCTTGCCGTAGATCTCGGGATCGCCGGTCAGGTTGAGGATGTCGTCCCTTATCTGGAACGCGGCGCCGAGATGGAAACCACAGTTGATCATCGACTCCAGGTCAGCGCTGTCCGACGACCCGATCAGCGCACCCACGCGCAGTGGGAGAACTGTCGTGTACCAACACGTCTTCTTCATCACCAGGTCGAGGTAGTCGTCCGGGGTCAGGTCCAGCCTGCAATCGCGCGACCAGCCGAGTTCGAGCGCCTGGCCCGCGACCGTCTGGCGGCTCATGAAATCAAACTCGGTCAGGATCTGACGGGACATGTGCGGGCCCAGCCGATCGATATTGTCCCTTAGCGCGCCGAGGGCGTAGAGGGCGAGCGCATCGCCGGCGTTCACTGCCAGCGGGGTGCCGTGGATCCTGTGCAGGGTCGGTCGTCCACGGCGCAGCAGACTCCCGTCCTCGATGTCGTCGTGGACGAGGAAAGCGTTGTGCAGCAGTTCCAGTGCCACGGCGGAGGGCAGGGCGTCGTGCAGGGCACCACCGAAAGCCTCGCAAGTCGCCAGGCACAGGCTCGGGCGCAGCGACTTGGCGGGACGAGAGGGATAGTCCGACAAAAGAGGACCGAGGTACTCCGAGGTGGGGGTTGCTTCCAGTTGCTGTCTGATGGCCTCGGACACTGGGGACCCGTAACGGGTCAGGCCCTCAGCAATTGAGAGCCGGCGTGAGTCGATCATCGATTGACCGGATCGACGACGTTGACTCTTGCAGGAAACGCCTCTTCGGGAAGCCCCTCGACAAGTATCTGCCCGTGGTAGGTGCCCGGGATCGTCGCGCTGGGAACCGCGACCCACACCCTTACCTCCAGGCTGGCCTCGGGCTCGATGCTCCGCACATTCGGCGGACTGAAGGTGATGACCGACGGCGGAAGGGTCTCTCTGTCGTGGGTGACGAAACCCTGTGACCAGAACCTGAGATTCGAGACGCTCGCACCGGTCGGATTGTGCAGCCACATCCGAGCGGCGCATCGTCCCCCGGGTTCGACGTCTGCCAGAAGTAGACCGTCCGGTTGGTCAGACGGCCCCCGTGTCACCGGACCCAGCAGCCACAACAGAGGGCCAGCCGATCCGCTCCGAACAGTGGTCGACTGGAACCGCTCGAACATCTCGGCGAACCGGCCAACGACCAACCGCGCCGAATCGAACCCGAATTCCTGAACCTGGCCAGCCAAACGGGCGACTGCATGGAGGTCCAGGGGGGACGGTTGTCGGGATGCTCCACCGTCCACGTTGGTCACGCCGGCGCGATTCGTTCGATGACTGCTAGGGCGGCAAGGTGGCCCGAGATGGCGGCCGCTTCGATGCATCCGGCGTTCAGGCCGCAGTCGGTCCAGTCACCTGCAATCGTCAGATTGTCGAAGTCAGTTTCCCCCGGAGCAAGGCGGTGTCGACCGGTTCCCGGCAACGACTGAACGTAAAGGTCGGAAGGATCGACATTCGCTCTCCAGTACTGGCTCTCGAGACGATCCGGGGGTGGCGTGTCCGACGTCGGTCCCTCCGACGGGGACGGCTCGTGGAGCAGATCCCAACGGAAACCCTCCGGTCCGACAGACCCGGGCCACAGGGCCTTCACGTCACGCTCGAGGAAATTCCTGGCATGCGCCAGGACGGTCTGGGATGCGTCGTCCACTGACAGCGCTCGGGCGTCGAATGGGCTGCAGAAGTAGGCGATGGAGCGGGGCTGCTCGTCGACGGGCCAATCTTCATATTCGGCGAGATGAGACATAGAGGCCCACGTGTCGAATGGCTCAGTGAACCCGCTGATGACGTCACCGGGATTGCCCGGCCAGCCCAGTTCCTTCTCATCAGCGTTCAGCCACAGCTGAAGCGACTGCGTCGCAACCGTCCCTAGGTTGCTCGCCATGGCCTGCCACGCCGGCGAGCTCTCCAGCAGCTCAGTGCAGAGGTACGGGACCATTCCTGCCGAGATGGCGAAAACGATCTGGTCGAAGTCCTCACCAGCCCTCAGAGTGATCCGGCGGTGGTCCCTGGGCGGGGACCAGAACGACTCGAGGTCCCGGCCCTCCACGAGGTCGGGTCGGAGCAGTTGGCCGGCCAAGGGCGCGGCGGGCCAGCACGGCAACCCTTTCACTTCGGTGAGGGGGCTGTAAGTGTCTTCGCCACCGGACGGCTCCGCCTGGATGCCGATGTCAATGCTTTCTATCGAGCGATCTGTCCGACTGACGTGCACTGCGTCGACCCGATGGAAGAACCGAAATCGGACGCCTCGGCGCCGAAGAACCTGGTACAGCGGGGCGAAGATGACTTCCCCCATTCCCGCCCGCATCTTCCAGAACAACCCGCCTGAATAGGAGTAGAGCATGCGGGTGGCGAGCTGAAGCCCAAGCCCGGCGCTGAACTTGGGGCGTGAGATGTCGGCGTTCTCGTAAGCGAACGTGAGGTCGTACATCCCGCGTAAAAGTGGCGACTCGACCGCCGTCGGATCGATGCCGTGGTGGAGCAGCCATTCCCGGTAGTCGAGGTGATCGATCGATCGAATCCCGTCTGGGGCCTCGAGCAGACCATCGGCGAGGATCCCGATGATGTTGGCCGTGACGATCTCGACCAGGTGAAAGCTTCGGCGTGCCGCTGGGTCCGACGCCACCAGTCTCTGAACCGCGTCTCGCAGATCCTTCAAGGGCGTCAGCAAGTCCATGCCAGCCCATTCCCCTCCCGAGCCACCCGAGCCACCCGAGCTACCCATGACCAAGAGCCTCCGGGCAAAGCTCACCGGAAGCGTCAACCCGAGGATGGCGGCCCCTCGCAACAGCGCACCAACATCGCCTGGAGGAGAGGTTCGTGACGGAGCGCGAAACGGTGAAGAGCTGAGGTATGCGCGGTCGCGGGACCTGCCACCGCGGGGAGCATCGACGGATCGCAAGAAGTCGCCCAGCAGCTGGAGCGAACGGCCGAGAAGCGTGGCCGGCGCCATCGGCCAGGATCGGGCACCACCACCCGAGCCCGTCCCGCCCGGCCGGCCCGGCCCGCCCGGCCCACCGGGCTGGCCGGAGGTGGACGTGAACTCTGCAACCCATGGAAGCCACCTGCCGTCCTGGCGGTCGGTGACGCCGACCCTGTTCGTGGGGAAGACGGCGTCGTCCCAGGTCCTTATCGGGCAGTCCGGGTCGGTGGATGCGCGGTCGAGCTCGTCGTAACAGCGACGCATCAGGTCGAAGGTGCAGTCGTAATACCCCAACAGCATGTGGAGCCCGTGCTCTTCGATTCGTCCGTTCGGCCCACGGCCGCTGGCGCCCTTTCCACCGAGCCGCCAGCCGCGTTGGTAGACGGTGATGTGCTCGAACCGTTCATGCCAGCTTCCTTCAGAGAGCTCGAAAGCGGCCGTCAGAGCGGCCATTCCACCGCCAAGGATGGCGACAGATGCACGCCCCGATTGGTCCATCTACGACTTCAGGAGAGCCCGAGCTACCGCCAGTTCGTTGCTGGTCGACGACTCCGGGAGCAAGTCGGC
>CAZCCS010000339.1:0-1597 GCA_964497005.1 uncultured Acidimicrobiaceae bacterium
CTCGGCCGGGGGTCCGGCGTGCGCCGCCGCCGGGAACTGCGCGAGGAGGACGGTCCCGAGCGTGACGGGCGGGACCGTGACGCCCACGACCACAACCCTCACGATTCGGACCCCCACGACTCCGACCATCACCATCAGGACCATCAACGTCCGGACCATCACCACGCTTGGGGGGTCAGAGGCCGCATCAGCTCACTTCTGATGCCCCACAGCCACGACCACTCCGAGTCGATCGCCTCGGCGTTGGCCTCGACCGCTGAAGGCGTGCGCGCGGTCAAGGTTTCTCTCGTAGGGCTGGCGGTGACCGCCGTCGTACAGCTGGCGGTGGTGTTGGCTACAGGGTCCATCGGGTTGCTTTCCGACACGATCCACAATCTCGCCGACGCCCTGACGGCCGTACCCCTGGGCGTGGCCTTCTGGATCGGGCGGCGGCCGAGCAACGACCGCTACACCTACGGCTACGGCCGGGCTGAGGACCTGGCCGGGATCGCGATCGTCGGAGTCATCGCGGCTTCATCCGTGGTCGCCGCGTGGGAGGCCGCACTACGGATCGGCAGCCCCCGGGCACCTCACGGGTTGGGCTGGGTCGCCGCGGCGGGAGGCGTCGGATTCGTCGGCAACGAGCTCGTCGCCAGATACCGGATCGGGGTTGGCGAGCGAATCGGTTCGGCTGCGTTGGTCGCCGACGGGCGGCACGCAAGAACCGATGGGTTCACGTCGCTTGCGGTCGTGCTCGGCGCGATAGGAGTCGCCGCCGGCTGGAAACTCGCGGATCCAGTGGTGGGTCTGGTTATCACGGTCGCGGTTCTCATGGTGCTGAAAGGGGCGGCCCAAGAAATCTTTCGCCGCCTGATGGACAGCGTTGAGCCCGATCTGGTCGAAGCGGTCAGGCGGACTCTCGGTGGCGTGGACGATGTCCTGTCGGTCGACCGCGTACGGATTCGATGGGTCGGTCACGAACTGGTCGCCGAGGTTGACCTGATGGCAGACGGTCGGCTGAGCATCGCCCAGGGCCACACCATTGCCGAGCATGCCGAGCATCGGTTGCTCCACGAGATCCCACGGCTCACTCGTGCGACCATCCATCTGAATCCGTCCGACTCCGGATTCAGTGATCCGCACGGGATCATCGCCCACCATTTCGAGGAGCCGTAGGGATCCGTTCTCAGAGCATTGGACCCGGATAGGCCGCCTCCGCTTTTTCCACGAGGCGTCGAACCTGCCTGCGGCTCAGCACAAGGACTGCGACTATCACGATCGCAGCCGTCACGCCGAGAACGATGTTGATAGTCCCCGACGCACGGCGAAGACTGCTCCCGGCGTAATACGAAGCAAAGGTGTAGACCGCCGACCACAGCAACCCCCCAGCCAGGTTGAATGCGAGGAACTTCCTCCACTCCATCCTGAGCGTTCCGGCGAGGAACGCTGCGTAGGTGCGCAGGACCGAGACGAACCTCCCGAAGAACACCACCTTGCCACCGTGATGATCGAAGACGTAGCGGCCGACCTTCAGCTTCGGTTCGTCGATGTGGATGTAGCGCCCGTACCTCCTCAGGAGAGCGAAACCCCCCTTGTCCCCTATCCAGAACCCGATGTT
>CAZCCS010000339.1:1607-3834 GCA_964497005.1 uncultured Acidimicrobiaceae bacterium
CCAGCAAGGCACCTGCCGCGGCAGCCGCGAGGATGCCCCACGGGTTCATGTGGTGGTACTTGCCGGCAACCGTCCCGGCGAATATCAGCGCAGTCTCACCGGGAAGAGGAATTCCCAGGCTCTCAGAACCGACAAAGAGAAGGACCGCCCAGTACCCGTAGCTACCAACCAGGTGGTCGACGTTCATACGGAGCTAGGTCGAAGGCGTCGCGACGACGCTCGATCCGAGACGGGTCGCCGCGTCGATGTAACCCTCCACCATGTCGAGCACAACCTGACCGGCCGGTTTCGGCTTGTTCATCTGCCCGACAGCTTGCCCGACGAAGTAGTTGATCAACTCGCGGGCACCGTCGTTCGACCCGGCGCTCCGGGCGATCCTGAGTTCCGCTTCGGCGATCAGGGCACCCTGGAGAGGCATCGGCAACGGCTTCGGATTGGCAGGGTCCTCCCACTCGTCGGTCCAAGCGGAACGAAGCTGCCTCGCGGGTTTCCCCGTCTTGGCTCGCGACCGGAGGGTGTCCGCCGAAGTCGCCTTCAGGAACTTCTCTTTCACGACCGGATGAGTTTCTGCCTCGTCGGTGGTCAACCAGACCGATCCGCACCACACCCCTTCCGCACCCAGAGCCAGGGCCGCGGCGACCTGTCGCCCGTCGGCTATCCCGCCCGCCGCCAGTACGGGCACCGGCGCGACGGCGTCGACCACCTGGGGGACGAGCACCATGGTGGCGATCTCGCCGGTGTGGCCCCCGGCCTCGTAACCCTGGGCGATGATCAGGTCGACCCCGGCCTCCTGTTGGCGCTTGGCGTGCTCGACCTTTCCGACGAGCCCTCCCACAACCAACCCCCGGGCATGGGCCTCCTCCACGAGGTACTCGGGCGCGGGTCCGAGGGCGTTGGCGATGAACTTGACCTTGGGGTGCTTCCACACGACTTCGAGGAGCTCTTTGGTGCTTTCCCGGGAGAACGGCATCGGCCTCTCCCCCGTTCGCCCGCGCTCTTCCTGAAGCCCGGGGACTTCGTACTTGTCGAGTAGCTCGTCGACGAAACGTCGGTGCTCTTCCGGGATCAGACCCACCGCCTGGGTCGTGGTGAGCCCTCCAGCTTCGTCACCCACATATTTGGCGGGAACGATTACATCCACCCCGTAGGGCCGGTCACCGACGTGCTCGTCGATCCAGTTGAGGGCGATGTCCAGATGGTCGGGCGAATAGGCGACCGCACCGAGAACCCCGAAACCTCCCGCCTTGCTGACCGCCGCCACCACGTCCCTGCAGTGGCTGAACGCGAAGATGGGGAACTCCATCCCCAACAGATCACATGCTCGAGTTCGCACGATCCCACCCTTCCAGACCCGGACCCTGGCGATCCAACCAGGAGCAACCTTACGGCCTCACCTCGTAGTAGAGGTTTGCCGGGTCCTCGAAGTCATGCAGCCGGAAGGTTCCGAAGCCGGCCTCCCGGCACATCCGTTCGGCCAGCGCTGGGTGGAAGCCCAGGGTGCCCAGGCCGGCGCCGCCCGGCTCGGACATTGCCGAGGACATGCAGGTCGCGACGGAGGTCGAGTACATCATCGCGAGCAACGGGTTGCGAAGGTTGTCCGACCAGTCGGGTCCGGACCGGATGTCCTTGATGATCCAGATGCCATCGGGCGCCAACGCCCTGCGGATGGCAACGATCGCCTCCCATGGACGAGGCATGTCGTGGATGCAGTCGAAGGTCAGGATCAGGTCGAATGGCGGGGTCGTCGGCAACGACGCGGCCTCGGTTATCCGGAATTCCACATTCCCTATCCGGGACTCCCTCGCCTTGGCCCTTGCCCGCTCGACGGCGAGCCTCGAAACGTCGAACCCCACGAAGGTCGAGCGGGGAAACGCTTCCGCCAGGGCGAGAAGGGCCACACCGGCGCCGCAGCCGACGTCCGCAACGCGCGCTCCTCTCTCGAGACGTTCTGACGCACCCTCGATCGCCGGCAGGATCACCGGCACGAGCGCCAATCGGCTCCAAGGGCCGAGCATGCGCTCTACCTGGTGAGCGACCGAGGGACCCAGCTCGTCATAGGAGAGGCCGATACCCGTGCGGAAGGCATCTGCCAAGCGCTCGGCGATCTCGGGGCTCGCGGCCCCTCCGGTGAAGGCTCCCGCGGCAAACCAGAGACTGGTTACCTCCTCGGCCAATACTGCGGCACCGTCGTCCCCGAGCGCGACCTGATCACCGTCCGCGGTTTCAC
>CAZCCS010000340.1:0-542 GCA_964497005.1 uncultured Acidimicrobiaceae bacterium
ATCTCGCCGTAGTCGTCGAGCTCTTCTACTCCGAAGAGGTGGGTGACCAGGGCGTGACGGCGTCGAGCCAAGACGTGAGCAGCCGCACTTTCGGGCGGGCGTTCCGGGGATTCGACAAAACAGAGGTGCGAAGGTTCCTCGCCGATGTCGCAATCCAGCAACAGGCTCTGGCCGATCGGGCCGAGGAAGCGGAAGCGAGGCTCGAGGACCTTCGCGGCCGTCTCGAGTCGGTGGAGGAGTTACTGCGTGCGGCCGACGAGAAGTATGAGGCGGCTCAGGCCCACCTCGAGCAGTTGGAGTCTCGGCCAGCCCCTGAAGCAGAGAACAAGCCGGCGGGCAAACCCGAGCAGGACGCGGTCAAGGTTTTCGGGGAAAAAGTCACCGAGGTTCTGCAGATCGCAGTCGCGGCAGGCAACTCCATTCGCGCGGAGGCGGAGTCTATCGTCGATGAGTTCGCAGAATTCGCGCGCACCCACCTCGAAAGCGCGGAGCACTTGTCGGCCGTGGAATTGCGCGACACGGCTGCGGAGCTGTTGAGCTAT
>CAZCCS010000340.1:552-3496 GCA_964497005.1 uncultured Acidimicrobiaceae bacterium
GCGGAGTCGTGGGCGTCGCAGCGCCGGCAAGAGGCCGACGAAGAAGCCGCCAAGACGCTCGCCTCCGCGCGCCAGGAGGTTGCTGACATCGTCGCCAGGGAGGAGACCAACGTCGAGCAGCTCAAGTCGACCGAGAATGCCCTCCGAACCTGGCTGCGCGCAGCACATACCGCGATCGGGCAGGTCCTGGAGCAGCCCATCGTCGAGCGGGGGGAACTCGCCTCGGTGATCGGAAGGATCCGGGAGATCGGTCCTTCCCTGGTGACCGACGGATGGACTGATCCGCTCGAGCGCGGTGAGCCGTTCGGGCGTGGTGAGCCGGTCGAGGGTGATGATGAACCGGACGAACAGCCCCAGCCCCAGATCCCGGAGCCGACGATGCTGTCGTCGTACTTCGGCTGAATCCAACAAATTCCCGTTTGTCGTCTGACTCCCGGTCGCGGTAGTCGACGAAGCACCGAGGGCCGAGCCGCTACTTTTCTCTCGCAAACGAGCTGGCCGTGGGTGCGAGCGACGACTGCAGCGTCACGGTTCTTCGTCGTCGAAGTAAGGTTCGCCAGTGTCCACCAACGTCTTAGCCGGTCGGGTGCGAAGTTGAGCAGCGTCACGGGAAAAGGGGATGAGCGCCGGGAAGTTCTCGAGCTCGCGGGCGAACGAGAAGACGTTCGACAGGGGAGGCGATTCCTCACCGAAACCTTGGCGCGCCTTGGTTGGGAGGACAGGCTCGACGACGCCTCGCTCTTGTTGTCCGAGTTGCTCGCCAACGTGGCGCTCCATGCCCGAACCAGTTGCTCCGTAGTGGTCAGCTCGACCCCGGACGAACTCAGGATCGACGTCGAAGACCGGTCACCTGTGTTGCCTCGTGTGCAGCACTTCTCCATTGATACAACGACGGGGCGGGGATTGCGCCTTGTCGAGAAGTTGGCGAACTCGTGGGGGGTGGATCCGATCGAAGGGGGCAAACGGATCTGGTTCTCGCTGCGGCATGAGTCTGCTGAACCGGCTCTTTTCGAAGAGCTTGGTGAAGCCCCGACGCTCGGCTTTGTGGAGCCCGCTGAACCAGACCTGGACAGCCTGCTCGAGCGCCTGGGGGAGTGGGATAGAGAGGACCCCGCCTCCCTGTCGTGGAAGTTGGAGCCGGTCTGTTGACCGATGGACTGGTGCAGATCCGTCTGCTGAGGATCCCAGTCGACCGCCACCAGGAAGCCACTGAGCATTCAGCGGAGGTGATGCGAGAGTTCGCCCATCTGGCCGAGGGAGCGGGTTCCACAAACGTTCCGGCTCGGTTGATCGCTTTGGATCGGATCATGCAGGAAAGGTTCCAGGGTTTCACCGAGACGAGCGCCAACGAGCTCGAGGAAGCCATCCGGCGTGGTGAGACGGAGATCGACGTGACCTTCGAGGTCCCGCCCGATGTTGGGACAGCCGCCGATGAGGTGGCCTCAATGTGGGACGAAGTCGACCGTTATTGCGAAGACGGGAGGTTTCTGCTCGCCTTGCGGACACCCCCACGCGTCGTGGCATACCGACAGTGGTTCCTGGGGGAGTTCAGCAGGCAGGCCACCGGCGGCCTGCCAACGAGCTGGACGGAGTGGGCGAGCAGGGAATCGCTGGGCCGGTCCGAAAGCTGAGCCATCTGTCGGCATTGACCCGGGTTCGGCGGCATTGACCTGGGTGAGCCGGCGGATGCTTGTACCTGACGAGCGGAAACTCGCGCCGATCACCAGCGCGTTCGTACTCTTCGGCGTGTTTTGGGGTGGCTGGGCTGTCAGCGCCGTGGACTTCGAGCGATCACTGCGGGTCGGAAACGGGGCGTTCGGAGTTCTGCTCTCCCTTTCGCTGCTCGGTGGAGCTGCAGGTAACGCGGCTGGTGGGGCGGCTGCGGAGCGATGGGGGACTTCGCGAGTCCTGGCGGTGGCGCTTGCCAGCTGGGGTGTTTTGCTGGTGGTCGGGGCCTTCTTGCACGGAACGGTGCTTCTAGCGATAGCCCTGGCTGCGATCGTTTGCACCGGCGGACTGGTGGATGTGGTGATGAACGTGGCCGCGTCTGCGACTCTGGCGGCCAGCCCGGGTTACCTGGTGCGGTTCCACGGCCGCTTCAACGCTGGAGCGGCCGCGGGAGCAGCATGTGCCGGCGTTCTGCTCGGCGCCGGCTACGGGTGGCGCCCCCTCTGGGTCGGCGCCGGGCTGCTGGCTGCAGGCCTGGCAGTTTGGTGCCGGCGAAGCCCGTTGCCGGCCTCGGACCGCGGAGAGGACGTCCGACTGACCGGCGCGGTCGCTGTCCTGCGTCGCGAGGGCCTGGTCTTGCTGGCCCTCGCGTTCGCGATCGGGGCGATGGTGGAGGGCGGCGTCGAGCTCTGGGGCGTCCTGTTCCTCAGGACCAAGTTGCACTCGGGGCTGTTGGTCGGCGCCGGCGGGGCGGTCCTCGCCTATACGGTCGCAGCAACTGCGCGATTCACGTTGGGGGAGAAGGTTGGACGGAGGGGACCGTCATCGGGCATTGCGATCGGCGCCAGTGTCGCAGCAGCCGGCGCGACGCTCATGGCGGCGAGCACTACCCCGGGACTCGCAGCCGCCGGTCTGATCGCAGCGGCGGGTGGCATTTCCATGTGCTGGCCGCTTTTCGTCGCCCGGGCGGCTAGTGGCAGCGATCGGCCGGGGACCGGCGTCGGAGCGATGTCTGCGTTCGGCTATCTCGGCTTGGTAGCTGGACCAGCCGTCGTGGGCTCGGTGTCGCAGGGATTGGGCCTCAGGGCGGGTCTTGGTTTCCTGGCCGTCGCTGCGGGTTTGGTTGCGGTGATTCCGAGGTTCGCGCCTGGTGCTCCTCGGCCGATCGGTGGAGTTCTAGGGGTGTGTCCTAGTGAGAGGACGGTTCGCGAAGCGAGGCCGGCGGGCCCGGTGACTTCCACGATCGGGATCTCGCCCAAGGCCTCCTTCGCTCGCT
>CAZCCS010000340.1:3506-3819 GCA_964497005.1 uncultured Acidimicrobiaceae bacterium
GGACGGTTCGCGAAGCGAGGCCGGCGAGCAGGGCCCGCGCGCCCTTGGTTTTAGTCGTCGTCGTCGCCCCACGCCGCGTTGCGTTCGGCGACCTTCTGGCGCCAATTCTCAGCGTCCTCCCGCGTCGGGTACGGGCCCATTCGATCCATCTGGTTGCAATCATCGCGACGTTCGACCTTCTGGTGCTTGAAGCAGTAGTACCACTCGCCTGTTGCGTCGCCGAGGCGCTTGGAGTCTTTGCTCATGGTGGTGACACTAGGACCACTGCGGGTTGGTCCCGGGTAAGTGACGGTGAGCCGGTCGTAGGCGGGAT
>CAZCCS010000341.1:0-3770 GCA_964497005.1 uncultured Acidimicrobiaceae bacterium
AAAGTCCCACCCGCGCGGTCCCACACGACGCGCGGCCGCAGTTCGGCGAACTCGTCGCTCGGGTAACGACCCGCGAGCATGTCGAGCACCGCTTCGAAACTGTCCTCCGGGAGATCCGCGTACGGGTAGGCGCGGCGCACCGTGCGGCGCAGGTCCTCGACAGACACTGGCCCTTCCGACGCAGCCACCAGCGCGACCACCTGCTGTGCGAGAACGTCCAAGGGGTTTCGTGGCACGCGCGTCTCTTCGACCAGCCCCGCCTGCATGCGTTCGGCGACCACCGACGCCACGAGCAGGTCGTGCCGGAACTTCGGAAAGATCCGTCCCTTGGACGGCTCTCCAACCCGGTGACCAGCCCGGCCGATGCGCTGCAAACCTGACGCGACCGATGTCGGCGCCTCGACCTGTACCACCAGGTCCACTGCACCCATGTCGATACCAAGCTCCAGGCTCGAGGTCGCGACCAACGCGGGGAGGCGCCCGGCTTTTAGGGCGTCCTCGATCTCGACTCGCTGTTCGCGCGCGATCGACCCGTGATGCGCGCGCACCAGCTCGGCGGGCGCCCCCGCCCCCAAATACGCTTCGCCGCCGGACGTGAACGTCGTGTCCTCGGCTGCCAGTTCGTTCAGGCGGGCGGCCAACCTCTCCGCGAGCCGCCGCGAGTTCACGAAGATCAGAGTCGAGCGGTGGGTGCGGATCAGCTCGAGAAGCTGTGGGTAGACAGCCGGCCAGATCGACGAGCGCGCTTCCACGTAACCGGCGCCGCCGTACCCACTTCCCCCGGATCCGCTTTCCGCGGACGCGGGCCGCAGAAGGAGATCCCCCTCCCCGTCCGCCCCATCCGAGGAACGAATCCCCCCTTGCCGGGGGCGCCCGAGCTCGCCCATATCCTCGACCGGTACGACGATCGACAGTTCCAGAGTCTTCCTCACCCCCGCGTCCACGATCGTGACGGGCCTCGGCCGCATCTGGCCGTCCACGCCCGGAGCCTGACCACCCAGAAAACGCGCCAGCTCCTCGAGCGGCCGCTGGGTCGCCGACAGACCTATGCGTTGCGGTGGTCGTTCGACAATCTCCTCCAACCGCTCCAGGGATAGCGAAAGGTGGGATCCCCGTTTCGTTGATGCGACCGCATGGATCTCGTCGACGATCACGTGCTCGACGCCGGCGAGAATCGAAGCTGCCTGGGACGTCAGAAGCAGGTAGAGCGACTCGGGCGTCGTGATCAAGATGTCGGGAGGGTTCCGCACCATCGACCGGCGGTCTTCGGAGGGAGTGTCGCCGGTGCGGGTTGCGATTCGCAGTTCTGGGAGCTGCACGCCCATCGCTGCGGCCTCCTGGGCGATGCCGGTCAGCGGTGCCCTCAAGTTGCGCGCCACGTCGTAGGTCAACGCCTTCAAAGGGCTGACGTAGAGAACCTTGCAACCGCGCCCCGCGCCGCTCACAAGCAGCCGGTCCAGCGCCCATAGGAAGGCTGCGAGGGTCTTCCCCGAGCCGGTCGGGGCCAGAACGAGCGTGTGGTCGCCCCGCCCGATCGCCTCCCAGCCGCGTTCCTGCGCCTCAGTGGGGCGCTCGAAGGCACGGTCGAACCAGGCCTTGGTCGCGGGCGAGAAATGCACTCGAACAGGGTACGATCGGCCAGGGCCGTCCCGTGCGTTCCCGTCCGGCGATGTACGTTCGGTGGATGGAGTCGCTGCGCTGGCAGCGCAGACCCGGTCTGAAGCGCCCGATCTTCGTGGTCGCATTCGAGGGATGGAACGACGCCGGCGACGCGTCGACCATCGCCTTGGAGTACCTCGCGCGCGAATGGGGCGCGGAGCCGTTCGCGACGATCGACGCCGAGGACTACTACGACTTCACCGTGACCCGCCCGCATGTGCGTCTGGACGACGACGGCCTACGGCGCATCGACTGGCCGGACATCGAGCTCTCGGCAGCGACCGTGCCCGACGGGAAGCACGATTTGGTCGTGCTCAAGGGGGTCGAGCCGCAGCTGCGGTGGAAGTCGTTCTGCAAGACCGTCGTGGAGGCCGCCGACGAAGTACGCGCCGAGATGGCCGTCATCCTCGGCGCTCTGCTGGCAGACGTTCCGCACACTCGGCCCATCCGCGTCTCGGGCTCCACCGACGACCGCGACCTCGCCAGCCGCCTCGGCTTGTCGGCACCTTCCTACGAGGGGCCGACCGGCATCGTGGGAGTCCTCCACGACGCATTCAGATCGGCGGGCATCCCGGCCGCCTCGTTTTGGGCCGCTGTGCCCCACTACGTCCACCAGATCCCCTCCCCCAAGGCCGCGCTGGCACTGGTGGAACGATCGGCGGCGCTCTTCGGCGCCAGCCTCGACGCCGGCGACCTCCGCCGTGCAGCCGTCGAATGGGAACGAGAGGTAAGCGAAAGGGTCGCCGACGACCAAGAGGCGTCGGCTTACGTCGCTCAACTCGAGGACGCCGAGGACGCCGAGGACTCTCCCGATTTCGGGATCGACCGCCTCTGGATGGGCAACATCGACGACCTCGCCGCAGAGGTCGAGCGATACCTCCGCCAACACCGGCCCGAGAGCTGATTGCCCTGAGAGCTGACTGCGCGAGGCTCGAGTAATGGCGCGCCTCGTCCCGACCGCGCTGTGGCGCGCACGGCCGGAGGTCATCATCGCTCTCGACGACCGCTTCGGCGAACCAGTCGACGCTTACGTCAACGGGTCGCAGGTGTGGCTGCGCGAGGACGGACCGGGAGGGATGGCTCTGGAATGGCGGCTGCATCCTGTCGCGGGGTACGAGCGGCCGGCCGGTGTCGGAACCTACGAGGTGTTCTCTGCCGCGTCGCTCGCGCTCGCAACTGGAGCCGACCCGCCGGCGCCGCTGGATCGGCTGTGGGACGGCCTGGAGGTGTTCCCGGCGTACGGCGATGACATCGAACCCCAACCGCTGGCGGCCGCCGCCGGCGCAGCGCTCGAGATCGAACCGGACGCGTTCGGTCTGGTCGACCACGAACCGATCGCAGACGAGTGGGAACGCACAGAGGGAGGTGTGTCGATCGTCGACGACCTCTTCCGCCAGTTGACTTCCCGCCCCAGCTAACCCCGCCGTTCGGGCTCCAGCTTGTAGTGGATGTCCACCTGACGGAGCACCCAGCCAAACCGGGCGAGGCCGTCGACAACTTCACCGCTAACCAGCTCGCCGCCGTCCTGCGCGGCTTCATGAATTCGCATGGTGAGGAGCACCACGAAGCCGTGCCACACGGGCTCGTTCACGGCTCTGACGGCTGGAAATCTACGCCGGCTCGCCTTTACCGCACGGGTCAACAGGTCCTGCGGAGGCCGCCCGTGCCTCGGCTGTGGGAGCGCCAACACCGGTACGTCGACCGCTCCGTAGCTACCGGGTTCCTGCTCGACTGCCAGGTGGGCGGCGTACGCGCGGGTGACGATATCGACCCCGGCCTGCGGAGTCAGCGACGAGATCGGCCTGACGAGCCGGTCGATGTAGTCGAGAGCCAAGTCTGCGGTGAGCTGGCTCAGCGACAGGATCGTTTCGGTGTTGATTGCGGCCGAGGCGTCGAGGCGTCGAGCGTTCTCCTCGTCGGCGCCGAGTGCTGCCAGGAGGTCGTCGGCGGCCTTGCGGTCGATCCTTTGTCCTGTCGATCCAACGGACAAAGACCGGCCGCGTCGCATCCTCGCCCCCCAGGCGGCAAGCCGGCGCAGCGCGTGTTCGGGAGTGAAGGGTTGATTGTCGGCCACGGGCCGTCAGCGGCGGCCGGTCAGCCGCGCCACGTCG
>CAZCCS010000342.1:0-3761 GCA_964497005.1 uncultured Acidimicrobiaceae bacterium
TCTTCGAGGCTGATGGGTTCGTCGTCCGCCGGATCCGCTCCCAGCGGCAGGTCGATCGGGCTCTCTCCCATGCCGACTTGCTGGCGGACCTTCTCGGAGATCTCGATCATCAGCTCGAGGTTGGACGCGAGGAAGACCTTGGCGTTCTCCCGGCCCTGGCCGAGCTGCTCGCCTTCGTAGGTGTACCAGGCGCCTGACTTCTTGACGATCCCGAGGTCGACGGCCACGTCGAGCATCGACCCTTCGCGGCTGATCCCCTCCCCGTACATGATGTCGAACTCCGCTTGACGGAATGGCGGACTGCACTTGTTCTTCACGACCTTGACGCGCGTGCGGTTGCCGATGACCTCTGCGCCGTCTTTGATCGACTCGACACGGCGAATGTCCAGACGAACCGACGAATAGAACTTCAGAGCCCGCCCACCAGGGGTCACCTCGGGTGAACCATAGATCACACCGATCTTTTCCCGAAGTTGGTTGATGAAGATCGCAATGGTGTTCGACTTGTTGAGGGTCGCGGTCAGCTTGCGGAGGGCTTGCGACATCAACCGGGCTTGAAGCCCGACGTGGCTGTCACCCATGTCGCCCTCGATCTCAGCGCGAGGCGTCAGCGCGGCCACCGAGTCGACGACGATCACGTCCAGGGCGCCGGAGCGGATCAGCATGTCGGCGATCTCGAGCGCCTGCTCGCCAGTGTCCGGCTGGGATATCAGAAGGTCGTCGACGTTGACCCCGATCGCCCTTGCGTAAACCGGGTCCATGGCGTGCTCGGCATCGATGTAGGCGCAGATTCCCCCGTTGCGTTGCGCCTCGGCCACCGCATGCATCGCCAGCGTTGACTTACCGGACGACTCGGGACCGTAGATCTCGACGATTCGGCCGCGAGGAAGGCCTCCGATGCCTAGCGCTATATCGAGAGCCAGGGCGCCGGTCGGGATCGCCTCTATCTGCATGTTGAGGTTCTCGCCCATCCGCATGATGGCGCCCTTACCGAACTGCTTCTCTATCTGCCCCATTGCCATGTCTAGGGCCTTGTCTCGCTCCACCGGAATGCCTTCCTCTCGCCTCGTTCGTCGGTACGGGGACTCACCCTACGGAGGGGGTGTGACGGCTTACAGCCGTGTCGTTTTCCCCGAGTGTAGAGCCGAACAGGTGTTCGGTGGTGGATGCTTTCCGGTCGCCGCGGGGGCGTCAGATGTCAGCGCCGGCAGCTTCCGGTTGCTCGGCCTGACCGGGGTCCGGCAGGGAATCGAACGCCGCCGGCGGGTCCCTCCAGAGCGGCCGATCCCCTGCATCGATGCCTGATGCGGCTCCGCGGATCGCGAGCCAGATCCTTTCCGGTGTGCAGGGCATCGCGATATGCCTTACGCCAAGGTGCGATACGGCGTCCACGACCGCGTTGTGCACCGCAGGAGTAGAGCCGATGGTGCCCGACTCGCCGATGCCCTTGGCGCCGAGGGGGTTGCGGGGCGTGGGGGTTTCGACGTTTTCGGCTTCGAAGGAAGGGAACTCCGCTGCGCTCGGCATCGCGTAATCCGCGAGATTCGCGGTTAGAGGATTCCCATCAGCGTCGAACACAACCTGCTCCCACAAAGCCTGCGCAACGCCCTGAGCGATTCCACCGTGCTGCTGCCCGGTGACGAGCAACGGGTTCAAGACCCGTCCGCAGTCATCGACCGCAACGTGACGAACCAGTTTCACCTGTCCCGTCTCGGTGTCGACCTCGACGACGGCCACGTGTGCGCCGGAAGGGAACGTTGCGTCGCCCTGGTTGAAGTTGACTTCTGCAGCGAGGGGGCCGAGACCTGACTCCTCCATTTCGCCCTGTTCCGCGGTCGCAGCAAGCTCCGCCAAGCGTCCCCACGTGAGCGCAGTTGAGGGCACTCCAGCCACACCGACGCGACCATCTTCGTGTACAACGATGTCGTCGGGGCTCGCCTCGAGCTCGGTGGCCGCGAGGCTCTTCCCTTTTTCCAACACCGCTTCCGCCGCTGAGAAGACCGCGCTGCCACCCACCTGCAACGAGCGCGACCCTCCCGTTCCCCCGCCTGTCGGCACAGCTGCCGTGTCGGATTGCACGAAGCGGATCGACTCCATCGGGATGCCGAGGCGGTCGGAGACGATCATCGAGAAGGCGGTTGCGTGCCCCTGCCCGTGCGCGGAGGTGCCGACCCGGATGGTCGCAGTGCCGTCGGGGTGGATCTCGACCGAGCCGTACTCCTTGGCGCCTCCGCCGGCGGTGATCTCCACATAGGCAGAGACGCCGATCCCGAGCTGCCATTGGTCGCCGCGACGTCGGCGTTCGGCTTGCTCTGCGCGGAGTTGGTCGTAGCCGGCGCTGCGTACCGCCTCGTCGAGTGCCAGGCGGTAGTCGCCGGTGTCGTAGGTGGTTCCCATGACCGTCGTGAACGGTTGGTCGAATGCCGGGAGGAGGTTGCGCCGGCGGATCTCAACCGGGTCGATGTCGAGCTCGTCTGCGGCTATGTCAATGATGCGTTCGAGCATCTCGGCGGCTTCTGGCCGTCCGGCGCCGCGGAAGGCTCCCATCGGCGTGGTGTTGGTGACGGCAACCGCGACGTCGTATCGAATGAGCGGTATCTGGTAGACGCCCTGCGCCATCATTCGGGTCGGGCCGATTGCGAGCGCTCCTCCGAATCCCGCGTACGCGCCGGCATCGGCCAGGACCTTGCAGGTCATCCCGGTGATGGTGCCGTCCTCTCGAAAACCCATCTCCACCCACTGCACCTGCCCCCTCCCGTGAGGCATTGCCACCAGGTTCTCCGAGCGCCCTTCGACCCACACGACCGGGCGGCCAAGCCTGCGCGCAGCGACCATCACGGCCGCGTGCTCGGAGGTAACGCCGGCCTTGCCGCCGAAGCCGCCACCGACGTGCGGGGCGATCACCCGCATCCGCTCGGCCTCGACGCCGACGATCTTCGACGCCATGCGGGCGAAGAGGTGCGGCATCTGGGTCGAGACATACACGGTCAGGTCGTAGCGTCCCGCTTGGGGTGTGGACCGGTCGGGTGCAGACGGGTCGGGTGCAGACGGGTCGGGTCGGGACTGGTCGTGCGGGATGGCTGCGATTGCGTTGCCTTCCATTGGGAGGACGGCGATGCGTTGGTTTTCGAGTTGGGCTCGGACGACATGGGCTGCGCCGGCGAAGGGGTCGGCGCCATCGGGGAGGGTGCCGCGCATGCCGGCGACGATGTTGGTTCCGATCTCTTCGAACTGCAGGGGCGCGTCGGACGCCAATGCCGATTCGGAGTCGGCGACGGCAGGCAGCGGGTCGTAGTCGACTACGACCTTCTCGGCTGCGTCTAGAGCGGCCGTTTCGTCGTCGGCGATGACAATCGCGACGGGCTCGCCGGCGAACCGCACTTTGCCCTCGGCGAGGGGTGGCCGGGCACACGCGGGGTTGAGGACCATGAAGCCGTGGAAGGGAGCGATCTCGAGATCGCTCGCAGTGAAGACGGCGACGACTCCCGGCGACTTTGCAGCTTCGGCGGTGTCGATGCCGGCGATGCGGGCGTGGGCGATCGGTGAACGGACGAAGACGGCGCGGGCCATCCCGTCGACTCGGAGGTTGGCGATGAAAGTCCCCCGGCCGGCGAGAAGGTCGGGATCTTCGACTCGACGGACGCGGGTGCCGAGAAGGGAGCCGGGCATGGGTCGCAAGCTAGCCGGGGGCCGGGGGTGAGGGTACGGTGCGGGTGCGGGTGCGGGTGCGGGCGGGCGTGTTTGGGGCGGGGCGGGAGCCG
>CAZCCS010000343.1:0-3749 GCA_964497005.1 uncultured Acidimicrobiaceae bacterium
CCCGGACCGACGGAGCCGCTGCGAGGAGGACCAAAGCCGGGGGGATCCAGGCCCGGCGAATCGCTTCGGCGAGATGAGCGCCGGCCGACAGATTTCCTTTCAAGGCGAGAAAGGCCAGTTCTTTCGCGGTGGCGACGTCCTTGCCGGCGCGCCTGGCGAGAACCGCGGCCGACCCGCCCGTCACGGCTGACGCGGCACCGGGTTGACCGGCGAACAGAAGCCCCCAAGCGGCGAGGGTCCAAGGCGACACCGCGAGCGGCGCGACGTCTTCGCCGTGGCGCTTGGCGAGCGGAGCCGCCGACCTCCCGTAGTCGAAGCGTTGGCGCAGCAACGACCTGACATCGGGTCGGGGTGGATGTTCCACGATGGCGGCGGGCTCGTAGCGAACGCTCCAGCCGGCATCGTTGAGACGCCACACCAGATCGACGTCCTCTCCGAAGCGGAGCGACTCGTCGAATCCGCCCACCGACTCGAGGCACGCTCGGCGGACGGCAAGGCAGGCGGTCGGAACGTAAGGCACCCGGCTCCTCGGGCGAACCGGCGCCTCCAGGTCCCCAAGGTCGAGGGGCGACCTACGACTCTCGTATGCGCGCACCGATCCAGTCCCGCCGGGCGGGCTGACTATCCGCGGGGCGACCGCGGCGACAGCCGGGTCGGCGAAATGGCGACCCAACGTTTTCAACCAGCCGCCGACAGGGACGCAGTCAGCGTCAAGAAAGACGACCACCTCCGAACTGACCGCCCTCCACCCGGCGTTCCGCGCCGCCGCCGGCCCCCCGGGGCTGTCTCGCCTCGTGACCGACACCCGAGAGTTCCGGTAAGGCTCGCGATCGACGGGCCGGAGCGATCCGTCGTCCACGATCATGACCCTCGGTTCGCCCACGGCCGCGAGCGTCGAGCGGAGGCCGCCCTCGCGGTCGCGTACCGGGATAACCACTGAAACTTCAGGCGTGGGTCCCTCGGGCGGCCGTGGATGCGCGATACCCCCGTTTACGAGCCTCCGGGCGAAGGCGCGCGCTGCCGGGGCGGCCACCACCGGCTCGCCGGCCTGCCAGGCGTCAACAAGGCGCGCCCCGGCGGCCCCCAGCCGAAGCACCCGCAGGGGAGAACCCCCGATCAGCACCGACGGCGACGGCCGGCGCACCTCAGGGTCGATTACCAGCCGGAAGCCCTCCGGGAGCGGTTGCTCCTGCCAGTTCAACGGGCGGTCATGCCCGCGTCAACGGGCAGGACGGCTCCGGTGATGCCCGCGCTGTCGGCTCCGCACAACCATGCGATCAATGCCGCCGGTTCGTCGGGGTCGAGCAGGCGCGGCAACAAGTGCTGCTCGGCGAAGCGGCTCGGGTCGTCCAGCCCATAGAGGCTCGCGCTCGCCTCGAGCATCGCCGTAGACGTCGATCCGGGCGCGACCGCGTTTGCGGTAACCCCGTATGGCCCGAGCTCAGCCGCGAGGGAGCGCACCAGGCCCACCACGCCGTGCTTGGCAGCGCTGTAGGCGGCGAGCATGTATATGCCCACGGTTCCGCTCGCCGAGGTGACTGCAACGAACCTTCCCTGTCTCGGCTCGCGGCGCTCCAGCATCGCCGGCACCGCTGCCTTGGACAGACGCCAAGCGCCTTCCAGGTTCACGGCCAGCAGAGTCGACCACAGCCGGTCCGGCGTCCTCCACGCTTCCACCCCTCCGCCAATGCAGCCGGCCACCGCGAGGGCGGCGTCCAGCCCGCCGAATCGCTCCTGAGCGATGCTGACCGCAGAGTCCAGCGCCTCCTGATCTCGGACGTCGCCCACGATCGGGACCGCAACGTCCGGCCCACCGCAGTCGGAGACGGTCTTGTCGAGATCGGCGAGGGTCGCAAGCGGGTAGGCGAGGGCGGGGTCGTCGGCGCAACGGTCGAACAGAACCAACTTCCAGCCTTCTGCGGACAGGCGGAGCGCTGTCGCCGCGCCGATGCCCCGCGCAGCTCCGGTGATGAGCGCGACCCGGTCGTCTTCTCCGTCTGCCGTCACCGCAGCGCCGGCTCCCACTCCCGCCGGACCGCCTCGATGAGGCCGTCGGCCCACCGATCGAGGAGGTCTTTACCGAGGGTTGCAGACGATCCCGTCGGGTCCCCGAGAACACCCGAAGGCGATGCAGCGGCCACGCCGCCAACGGTGAGGACCGGCATCAGCTCGGCCAACGGACGGGTGTTCCCCGCGTGGATGCTGTTCTGTCGCACCAGATCGGGGCGCAACGCAAGCTGCACGGACGTCTCAGCGAGGCCGGCGTGAGAGTCCCGCGGATCTCCGCCGGATGGCGACCAGTGGACGACCTTTCGGCCCTCTGATCTCAACAGCTCCACCGCTCGGTCCACGGCGTCCCGGTTGCCGCCATGGGCCGACACGATCATCACGCCGGCGAAGGCGTCAGCTGAACGGCACAGCTCCACCAGCAAAAACTCCAACGCGTGCTGGCCGATCGACAGAGTCCCCGCGAAGTCGCGGTGCTCGCCACTGGACCCATAAGGGATCGGCGGAGCCACCAGTACCTGAGGAACGACAGCCGCTAGCCGTTCCGACAGAGCGACTGCGATATCGGTGTCGGTGGAGACTGGAAGATGCGGTCCGTGCTGCTCGGTCGAACCCAACGGGACCACGAGGACGGTTCGATGCGCCCGCTCCGCCACATCGGGCCACGCCAGCGAACCAAGCTCGGACTGGGTCACGTCCGGGCGTGGGGTTGGGGTGCCCGTCTTTTCAGGGTCACGGGAACCGAGTGCCCGGGGCCAGGCGCCGGCGCCACGCCAGCAGGAACCCTTTCCAGCAGCGTCTCGCCGTGTCCCATCACGCATTCGGGGTCGGGGCCGTCGAGCGGTAGACCGGTGAAGAACTTCGCCGCCATGCACCCGCCCTGGCACGCGTCGTAAGAGCCGCACGACGAGCACGCGCCGGCCGATCCCGGTTCGCGCAGCGAGAGGAACAGAGGCGACGATCTCCACACCGCGGCGAACCCCCCGGGATCGCGCACGCTGCCCGCCTTGAACTCGGGATGGAGCACGAATGGGCACGCGTACACATCCCCGACCGGGTCGATCAGGCAGACGACCCGGCCGGCGCCGCACAGGTTCAGACCGGGCAACGGCTCCCCCAGAGCCGAAAGATGGAAGAAGGAGTCGCCGGTCAGCACATTTGGTCGCGACACCAACCACTGGTAGAGCTCCACCTGCTGATCGCGAGTCGGGTGCAGATCGCCCCAAGAATCGGCGCCCCGCCCCGACGGGCGAAGCCGGGTCAGGCGGAGCTGCGCCCCGTACGAGTCTGCGAGGGCCTCGAAATCGTCGAGTTGTGAGACGTTGTGGCGGGTGACGACCACGCTGATCTTGAACGCACCGAAACCGGCGCCGGCCAGTCGGTCCATCGCCCGTCTCGCAACGGCGTAGCTCCCGGGTCCCCTGACCAAGTCGTTTGTCGCGTCGTCTGCTCCGTCTATCGAGATCTGGACGTCGACGTAGTCAGTTCCCGAGAGTCGTTTTGCCTTTTCTGCGTTGATGGTCGAGCCGTTGGTCGAGAACTTGACCCCCACGCCACGACCAACCGAGTACTCGACCAGCTCGTAGAAGTCCGGCCGAATGGTCGGCTCGCCGCCGCCGATGTTCACGTAGAACACCTGCAGATCGTGCAACTCGTCGATCACCGATTTCGCCTCGCTGGTGGACAGCTCCCGCGGATCTCTACGCCCCGAGGACGAAAGGCAGTGGATGCACGCCAGGTTG
>CAZCCS010000344.1:0-3721 GCA_964497005.1 uncultured Acidimicrobiaceae bacterium
GACATGTTGAGCGTTTCGGCCACGACGCCCTGCCCGGCGAAAGCAGCGTCGCCGTGGATGAGCAGCGGCAGGACGGGGTGGGGGTTGCCTGGGTCGTCAACGACGGTCTGGTCCTGAAGCGCTCTCGCCATGCCTTCCACCACCGGATCCACCGCCTCGAGATGAGAAGGGTTGGATGCGAGCAGCACGTCGAGCGGCTGGCCCGACCGCCCGGTGAACTTGCCCTTGAAGCCCTTGTGGTACTTGACGTCGCCCGATCCCTGAACAGTGCCCGGGTCGATGTTGCCCTCGAACTCTTCGAACAGATCCCCGTAACTTTTTCCGACGATATTGACGAGCACGTTGAGGCGGCCGCGGTGGGCCATGCCGATGACTGCCTCTGTCTGGCCTGCAAGCGCCGCCTCGTCGAGGATCGCGTCGATCATCGGCATCGCCGACTCGCCGCCTTCGAGCCCGAATCGCTTCTGACCGATGTACTTCGTGTTGAGGAACTGCTCGAGTGCCTCGGCCGCATTCAGCCGTTCGAGGATCCAACGCTGCTCGTCTTGGGGTAGCTGGGTGGAGACCCCTTCTACGTGCTCCTGGATCCAACGCTTCTGCTCCGGTTCCTGGATGTGCATGTACTCGACGCCAACGGTGCGGCAGTAGGCGTCGCGCAGCACACCGAGGATGTCACCGAGCCGCATTTTCTCGGAGCCGGCGAGACCGTTGGTGAGGAACTCCCGGTCGAGATCCCACACACTCAACCCGTGTGTCGCCGGGTCAAGCTCGGCATGCATGTGGGGTTCTTTCCAGTCGAGCGGGTCGAGGTGGGCGATGAGGTGACCGCGGACCCGGTAAAGGTTGATGAGGTTGTCGACCTCCATCTGCTTCTGGGTGTGGACGGTCGTCGAGTCCATGAGGTCGTTGCGGTCGCGGTGGTAGCGCACCGGCTCGTACGGCACGCCCATCGCCTTGAAGACCCGTTCGTAGAAGGAGTCTTCGCCGATGAGAAGTCGATGGACCTTCTGAAGGAACAACCCCGACTCAGCGCCCTGGATGATCCTGTGGTCGTAGGTCGAAGTGACAGTGACGACCTTCGAAACTCCCAGCTCCGCGAGGACCCGGGGGTCGGCGGACTGCCACTCGGCCGGGTAGTCGATGCTTCCGACGCCGACTATGACACCCTGCCCCGGCATGAGCCTCGGCACCGATTGGAACGTCCCTATGGTGCCCGGGTTGGTCAGGCTCACGGTGGCGCCGGCGAGGTCGTCGGCGGCGATCTTGCCGGTCCGGACCTTGCGGACCAGGTCTTCGTAGGCGGACCAGAAGCCGCGGAAATCGAGGGTGTCGGCGTCTTTGACCACTGGGACCAGAAGGGTGCGGGAACCGTCCTGCTTTTCGACGTCGACGGCGATGCCCAGCCCGATGTGGGGGTGGTGCACCACCGACGGGACCGCTTTGGGGTCGTCCGACTCGGAAGCCTGGAAAGAGGAGTTCATCACCGGCACCGCTTTCAGTGCCTCTACGACGGCATAGCCGATGAGGTGGGTGAAGCTGACCTTGCCGGCGCTGCCGATGCGGCTCAGTTGGTTGTTGAGGATCTTGCGGTTCACCTCGAGCAACCGGGCGGGGACCACCCGAAAACTCGTCGCCGTCGGCACCTCGAGGCTCGCCTTCATGTTCGCCGCGATTCGCGCTGCGGCCCCACGAAGGGGCGTCGCGATTTCGGCGTCGCCTGCCGCCGGCGACGGCTCGTGAGCGGCCGGCGCGCCGGCGGGGACCGCGGGGCTGCCCGCCGTCGCGGGGGTTTCGACCTGTCGCGCCGGCGAGGTTGCTGCTCCGCCAGATTGCGCAGGAGCTGTCGACCCGTTCGGCTGGGCGGGCCGCGCCGGCGCAGCGGTACCCGAACTTGCAGACGGTGCCTCTGCTGTCGATGGCGCCGGCGCCGGCGGCTGCGACCCGGCGGTTCCATCTGCCGTCCGTTCCGAGCGGGCAAGCGGCGTTCCCTGGGTGCTCGTACCGCCCAGGTCTCCGTCGTCGGCTACCTCAGGTGTGGTCGGTCTGGCAAGGTTGGCGCCTCCCGGCCGGTAGCCCTCGAAGAACTCTCTCCAGCTTTCGCTTACCGAGCTCGGATCGGCCCGGTACTGCTCGTACATGTCGTCCACCAGCCACGCGTTCGGACCGAAAGTGGACGAGGAAGTGTCCTCCGATTGCCTACTCATAACAGGTGCCAGGGTACGTCCGCGGGACCTGCGAGCGGTGCCAAGCGGGAAGCTCCCTCGGCGGGGTCGGGCACACTGTAGGGATGCCCGCACAGTTCATATTCACCATGCGCGACTTGCGACGCTTCTACCCCCCTGACCGGGAGGTCCTGCGCGGCATCAACCTCTCCTTCTATCCGGGGGCCAAGATCGGAGTGATCGGCGGGAATGGTTCCGGCAAGTCGTCGCTGCTCCGGATCATGGCGGGAGACGACGACGGCTTCACCGGCGAGGCGCGCCTCACGCCCGGTTTCACCGTCGGCTTCCTGCCTCAAGAACCCCGACTCGATCCGAACAAAGACGTAGCAGGCAATGTCACCGACGGGGTCGCCGACATCAAGCAACTGCTGGTGCGCTTCGACGAGGTGTGCGCCGCCATGGGCGATCCCGACGCGGACTTCGACAAGCTTCTTGCCGAGCAGGCCCAGCTCCAGGATCGGATCGACGCCACCGGGGCTTGGGAGCTCGACCGCAAGATCGAGATCGCCATGGACGCGCTGAGGCTGCCGCCGGCTGACGCGGAGGTCACGTCTTTGTCGGGCGGAGAGATCCGCCGCGTCGCGCTGTGCAGGCTGCTGCTATCCAGCCCCGACCTGTTGCTTTTGGACGAGCCGACCAACCACCTCGACGCCGAGTCGGTGGCATGGCTCGAGCGCACCCTGCAGGAGTATCCCGGAACCGTCGTCGCGGTTACCCACGACCGCTACTTCCTCGACAACGTCGCCGGCTGGATCCTCGAACTCGACCGCGGATTCGGGATCCCCTGGGAGGGGAACTACTCCTCCTGGCTGGAGCAGAAGCAGGCCCGCCTCGCCGGCGAGGAGAAGGCCGACCGGGCCAGGCAACGAACCCTCGAGCACGAGCTCGAATGGATCCGCATGTCTCCGCGGGCCCGCCAGAGCAAGGGCAAGGCGCGCATAACCGCCTACAACCAACTGGTCGCCGAGGCAGAAGCGGCGGAGAAACGGCCGGACAAGCTGGAAATCAGCATCCCGCCCGGGCCGCGGCTCGGGGACGTGGTCATCGAAGCCGAAGGTGTGGCAAAGGGGTACGGCGACCGTCTCCTGTTCGAAAACCTCTCCTTCCTCCTGCCCCCCGGCGGGATAGTTGGTGTCATAGGCCCGAACGGCGCCGGCAAGACGACGCTGTTCCGGATGATCGTCGGGTCCGAGAAACCCGATTCCGGCGAGATCCGGGTCGGGCCGAGCGTGTCCCTTGCATACGTGGACCAGTCCCGCGAAACGCTCGACGCGGCGAACACGGTCTTCGAGGAGGTAACCGGAGGCCAGGACCGGCTGGTCGTCGGCGGCCGGGAGATCCACGGGAGGGCCTACCTCTCCAGCTTCGGGTTCAAGGGCAGCGATCAGCAGAAGAACGTCGGCGACCTGTCGGGCGGAGAACGCAACCGGGTCAATCTCGCCAAAGTCCTGCGCTCCGGGGGCAACGTTCTACTTCTCGACGAGCCGACCAACGACCTC
>CAZCCS010000345.1:0-3719 GCA_964497005.1 uncultured Acidimicrobiaceae bacterium
TCTATTCACGGCTGCTGAAGGACCGCATCGTCGTCCTCGGGACAGAGATCAACGACACCAGCGCCAACCTGCTCACCGCTCAGCTCCTGCACCTCGAATCCGAGGACCCCGACAAGGACATCGCCCTTTACATCAACAGCCCCGGCGGCTCGGTGACGGCCACCCTCGCCATATACGACACCATGCAGGTCATCCGCGCGGAGGTGGCGACGTTCTGCATGGGAATGGCCGCTTCGGGGGCTGCGGTGCTGCTGGCAGGAGGTGCCCCGGGCAAGCGGGCAGCGCTCCCAAACGCGCGGGTGCTCATCCACCAGCCGCTCGGCGGCGCCCAGGGCCAAGCGGTGGATATCGAGAACCAGGCGCGAGAGATCGCCTTCCTTCGCCGGCGGGTGGACGAGATCCTCGCGTTCCACACCGGGCAACCGATCGAGAAGGTCTCCCGGGACACCGACCGCGACTACATCCTGGGGGCGGTGGAGGCGAAGGAATACGGGCTTGTGGACGAGGTGCTCGAAGTGCATCGGCGCGACGGCCCGCGCCTGGTCGCCCCGCAGTAGACCGCAGTAGACCGCAGTAGGCCGCAGTAGAGCGTCCGGCCAGCTACGGTCACCCCCCGTGACCGGTTACAACGTGCTCGTGTTTCTGCATCTGCTCTGCGTCATCGGGGGGTTCGGAGCTCTTGCCTACAACGCCCTGTACGTGAGCCTCGCCCAGCGCCGGCCGCAAGGGGGAACCGGCGCGGTACTCGAGGTGAACGGGCTGGTTTCGAGCCTGGCCGAGCTTCTCGTCTACGCCGCGCTGCTGTTCGGGATCGGCGCGGTCGCGGCGAGCCATTCGACGGTCAAGTTCAGCCAGGCGTGGGTCTCCGCCGCGTTCGGTGTATACATCGCCGCCGTCGGGGTGCTTCACGGATGGGTGAAGCGCAACCAGCGTGATTACGCGGCGATGGTGCGCAAGCTGGAGAGCGGTGCCGAGCCTTCCACCCAGCAGCAGGACCTGGCGCAGCTCCAGCGGCTCGAGAAGCGGGTGGGATTCGGGTGGGGGGTGTTCAATGTCTTGGTGATCGCGGCCGTGTACCTGATGGTCTTCAAGCCCGGCAAGTGATGCACCCGATCGAGCACTTGAGGTACGTGGCCCGTGCCTCGGGGGGCGATCCGTCGCTGGTCGCGCGCGAGGCCGCCACGGCTCTGGCCGAGGTGGCTGAGGTCGATCCTGCCGGGATCGTCCCGGCGTGCCGGCGACTGGTCGAGCGTCACCTCACCTCCGGCCCAGTCTGGTGGATGGCCGCTCGAGTGCTCTCCGCGCCTGACCCTTCGGACGCGGCCCTGCGCGCTGCTCTAGAGCTCGAGGAGGATCGCACCGATCGCCATCTCGCAGCGGCCCTTCCCGACTCGGCCACCGTCGTCGTGATCGGCTGGCCCGAGGCGACCGCGGGGGCCCTTCGCAGGCGTGGCGACATAGAAGTGCTCGTGGTCGATTCGTCGGGGGAGGGCAGCGGTCTGGCTCGGCGACTCGCCAACGCCGGCTCCGATTGCGAGGTTGTGCCGAACTCCGGGGTCGGTCCGGCAGCGGCCGTGGCCGACCTGGTCCTCGTGGAGGCCTTCGTAGCGGGCCCGGCGGGCGTACTGGCAGCCCCGGGGTCGCTTCCCGCAGCGGCCGTCGCCTCGCACTCTGGCAGGCCGGTCTGGCTGGTCACCCCGACGGGCCGCGTGCTTCCCGAAAGCCTCTGGGACGCCCTTCTCAACCGCTTCGACGAGACCGCCGGGGAACCCTGGGACCGGGGGGCCGAGTTGGTCCCCGCGACGCTGGCGACCGATCTGATCGGCCCGGAAGGTCCGGCGCCGGTGGATGAAGGGCTCTCGTCGGCAACCTGCCCTGTGGCACCGGAGCTTCTTCGGGCTGCGGGGTAGTTTCCCTCGATGGCTGAAGCGCTCGTACTCGAGTACTTGAGGTTGGGGCTCGGACTCGGCCGCCACATCGACGGCCTCGTCGACGCCTACTACGGACCCACGGATCTCGCCGATCAGGCGATCGCCGGACCGCCCGACAGCCCGGCCGCGCTCGCCGAGCGGGGCAGGCGGCTTCTCGGAGACCTCGCCGTCGACGCCGACCTCGAAGCGGGGCGGCGGGCATGGCTGACCGCGCAGGCCCGCGGACTGCACACCACCGCAAGGAGGCTCGCCGGGGAGCCGATCGGTTACCTCGACGAGATCGAGGACTGTTACGGGGTGAGGCCCGGACTCGCGCCCGAGGACAACTTTTCCGAGGCGCACAAGCGGATCGACGAGGTGCTACCAGGTTCCGGGAGCCTCGCCGAGCGTTACGTCGAGTGGCGGGAACAGCAGATCGTGCCGGCGGACGTCCTCGCCAAGGCGATCGACTCACTCGCAGAGGATTTCCGAGACCGGACCGTCCGAGCGTTCGGCCTCCCCGAGGGCGAACGGGTGGAGTTCGAATTGGTGACCCACAAACCCTGGTCGGGATTCAACTACTACCTCGGTGGTCTCCGCAGCCGCGTCGCGGTGAACATCGACCTCCCGGTGCCGTCCACGAGCCTCGGCCCGCTCGTCTCGCACGAGGCCTACCCCGGTCATCACACCGAGCACTGCCGCAAGGAGGTCGGGCTCGTCCGGCAGCGATCGCAGCTCGAGGAGACCATCTTCCTCGTTGGCACGCCGCAATGCCTTCTAGCGGAGGGGCTGGCCGACCTCGGGATAGAAGTGATTGCCGGGAGGCGTCCAGAGCCGGTCATCGCAGAGCACCTGGCACCGCTGGGGGTACCGTACGACGCCGAACTGGTCGGTCAGTTGTCGATCGCCGGCGAAGCTCTGGGAGCGGTCCGCGGGAACGCCGCGATACTGATCCACGACAGGGGCATGGACGTCGGGGACGCGGTGGACTACGTCGCCAGGTGGGCCCTTCTCCCGAGGGCGCGCGCCGAGAAGGTGGTCGAATTCCTGATCGACCCGACGTGGCGCGCGTACGCGTTCTGCTACATCGAAGGCTTGCGACTGTGCCGTCGCTACGTCTCAGGCGACCCCGCTCGCTTCGAGCGCCTGGTGACCGAGCAGGTCACCACGTCCGAGCTTGCCGCCGTGTAGTCCTGTCCCCGTAGTCTTGCCATCATGTCACAGCGCTCGCGCAGCTTGCCCCGCCGCTCCTGCCACGCCGTTCCGGGCTCCAACGAGAAGTTCCTCGCCAAGGCCCCGAGCCTGCCGGCGGACATGTTCTTCCTGGATCTCGAAGATGCGGTGGCGCCCCTCGAGAAGGAGGCCGCACGGGCGAAGGTGGTGACCGCAATCCAAGAAGAAGATTGGGGCGACGCCGTGCTGTGCGTGAGGGTGAACGCGTGGGACACCCGCTGGACCTACGGTGATGTCATCGAAGTGGTGGGCAGCGCTGGTTCGCGCCTGGACGAGTTGATGCTCCCGAAGGTGCAGAACGCCGCTCAGGTCGTCGCCCTCGACCTGTTGCTCACCCAGGTCGAGATCAACAGTGGCCTACCGGTCGGCCACATCGGCATCGAGGCCCAGATCGAAACTGCGCAGGGCCTGATAAACGTCGAGGAGATCTGCGCCGCCTCGTCTCGTCTCGAGACGGTGATCCTCGGCCCGGTGGATTTCTCGGCGTCGATGGGCATGCCCTCGCTGTCGGGCGGATTGCTGATCCCCGAATACCCCGGCGACTACTTCCACTACGTCTTCATGAAGATTCTCATG
>CAZCCS010000346.1:0-3709 GCA_964497005.1 uncultured Acidimicrobiaceae bacterium
ATGGGTGGCGATGGTCAGACGCTCCTTCTCGGCGTAGGTGACCGGCTGGGCGAGCCCTAGCTCGGACGTCATCTTCGCCTTCTGGATGTCGTCCCAGGAGAGCCTGTCCGCGCCGCGCCGCAACGCCCACACCAGCGACTCATCGAGGAGATGCTCGATCATCACGGGCGAGTACCCGTACGTTGAGGCAGCGAGTTGATCGCGCAGGGCAGTGTCGTCGAGCTCCTTGCTGTGAGCTTTACGGGCGAGGTAGTAGTCGAAGATCTCTCGCCTGCCCGGCCGGCCGGGAAGATCGACGGTGATGGTCCGGTCGAAACGACCCGGGCGGAGCAGGGCGGGATCGAGGTCGCCCGCCCGGTTGGTGGCGCCGATGACCAAGATGTTCGCTGGCGGGGCGACCGGCTTGCGGAAACGCCTCGAGGGTGGGAGCCACCGGTTGACCAGGTCGATGAACAACCCGGCCATGCGGGTTCCGAACGGAGGCTGGTCGAACGACTGGAGCTGGATGAGGAGCTCGTTGACTACGCCCGAGATTCCCTCGCGGCCCGTGCCAGAACCCATGCCCGCGCGGCTGGCGCCGATGGCGTCGATCTCCTCGATGAAGCCGATCGCCCCACCTTCACGCCGGGCGTGAGCCCGCAGGGCCTTGAAGTAAGAGCGGATCTTGCGGTTGGTCTGTCCGTAGTACATCGACTGGAAAGCCGAAGAGGAAACGAACAGGAACGGCACGCCGGCTTCTGCGGCCATCGCCTTGGCGATATAGGTCTTGCCGGTGCCCGGGGGGCCTTCGAACAGCACCGCGCGACGCGGGGTGCCGCCCATGCGCTCCTTGAAGGTGCGGTAGGCAAGGAAGAGGTTGAGGGTCTTAACCACCTCTTCGACCACCACCCCGGCGCCGCGCACGTCGGAGAGGCGGACGTCCATCTCCTCGGGTCGGTAGAGAACGTGAGGCGAGCGGCCCGCGCCGAGAAGGGGAATGGCGAGGACTCCGAGCAGGACCACGATCAGCACGATCGAGGGGACGTAGGTACCCGCCCCGGCGGGCAGGTGCGGCAGCGGCCAGCGGAATGCGGATGCGGCTCCTTTGAGATCCCCGTCCGCGTAACGGATCCCACCGACCACCGCGCGAACCACGAGCGGCGTCGCAATGAGCGCCAAGACGATCGCGACGCGCCTTACGCGCCGCTGTCTGGCAGCCTCCGCCGCCGCCGAAACATCGGCAGAGCGGAGAACATCCCGTCTGGCAAGCGACATCGTCTCCATCAGCCCCTCCTAACGGGAATGTTCCGTGCTGTGATCCATTAAACGCTAAATACCCCGCGCGTCATGCACAGCCCTGTTCGGCGATTTCTCGTTTATTCCTATCCCGCAAGCAATTCTCGGGATTCCGGCCGGAAAACGCTAAAGCTCGAGCTTCAAACCTTCGAAAGCGGCCACCACTTCGAGCTCGGACCTCTCCGCCAACCGCTGCGCCGAGTCGAGAATCAGGTCCATGCAGTCGTCGCCGTGAGACGGGTCGTGATGAAAAAGGACCAGCTTCTTCGCATGGGCATCCTCTGCGACCCGCACTGCGTAGTCGACGGTGCAGTGACCCCAGTGACCCTTCTCCTGGAATTCCGCCGGCGTGTATTGCGCGTCGTGAATGAGAATGTCCGCGCCGTGCGCCAACTCCGCCACGGTGTCAGCCACGCTGTCCACACCCGGCGGGGGTCCCTGGTGGTCGCTGATGTAGGTCACAACGCTGCCGCCCCATTCAACGCGGTACCCGACGGTCGGCCCGATGTGCGGCACTGGGCGCACGACAACGGTTGCGGACCCGAAATGAAGCTCGTCTTTCAACACCTCGTGAAAGACGATGTCGCCGCGCAGCTCACCGTAGGTCACGGGAAAGTAGGGGGGTCGCATGAGCCCGTCGATCAGCTCCGTCAGGGTCCCCTCGTCCTGCTCCGGTCCGAAAACATCGAAGCGGGCCCCGTGCCGGTCGGCCGGCGGGAAGAACGGGAGGCCTTGTATGTGATCCCAGTGGATGTGGGTGACCAGGGCCGTCCCCCTGAAGCTGCCGTCAAGAGGCTGGGTCTCGCCGAATGCGCGCAAGCCGGTCCCGAGGTCGAAGATGATCGGAGGCTCATCACCGTTGGTGAGCGCGACACAGGCGGTGTTCCCCCCGTACCGTCTGTTTGCCTCCGATGGACAGGGACAGGACCCCCTGACCCCGTAAAAAGTCAGTTCCACTCACGCACCCCCCAACAGCGTGTGCCGCAGGCTAATGCCGGTGGAAAGGGGGCGGGCGTCGGTGTGACCGATGCAACACACGAAAGTCGAGTCTGTCACACGGCGCAATCACGTACACAAGGCTCAGGGGGCACATAGGGCTGAGAAGCCTTAAACCGGGCGGAGTGGGCGAACGCCCGAATCGCTTCTCGCTCCGCTCCGGCTTTACTTCCCGCTCCGCTCTGGGCCGCCCCACACGTCTTCGGCGTAAGGGCGGCGGCGGGGAGGTGCCGACTCCCGTTTCCACACCATCACCCGCCGGCGGAAGTAGCACACCTCGTCCCCGTGCTGGTTGAAGCCCTTGGTTTCGACCGTCACCACGCCCCGATCCGGTTTGCTGGTGGACTCCTTCTTGCCCAGGACCCTCGTCTCCGCGTAGATGGTGTCCCCGTGGAATGTCGGCTTCTTGTGGGTCAACTCTTCGACCTCGAGGTTGGCGATGGCCGCACCGCTCACGTCCGGGACGCTCATGCCGAGCACGAGGCTGTACACGAGGTTGCCGACGACGACGTTCTTGCCGTGCACCGTCTCGTGCTCGGCGAACCACGCGTTGGTGTGCAACGGATGATGGTTCATGGTGATCATGCAGAAGAGGTGGTCGTCGTACTCGGTGACGGTCTTGCCCGGCCAGTGCCGGTAGATGTCCCCTGGTTCGAAGTCCTCGAAGTAGCGTCCGAACGGGCGGTCGTGAATCGTCATCGCACCGAGAGGCTATTGGGTCCGCCGGTTATGCGAACCTCTTGAGGTGATCGACCTCGAGTTGCGCAACGACGTGTACCGCCGGCCGCTCGCGACCGCGCTCGACCGCCTCGGCCTGCGTGAGGGCTGGCGCTGCGCCGACATCGGGGCGGGCGGCGGCGACGTCACCGTCGCCCTGGCGCGGATCGTCGGCCGTGACGGCCGGGTATACGCGGTGGACTCCGACCCCGACCGGCGCAACCAGGTGGCGGCCGCGGCCGCGGAGGCCGCGCAGGCCCAAGTGGTCGCTCTCACCCAGACCGGTGAGGAGCTGACGCTGCCTGAACCGCTCGACCTCGCGTACTGCCGTTTCCTCCTGATGCACGTTCACGAGCCGGTCGTGGTCCTCAAAAGGATGCGGGCGGCGGTCCGTCCCGGCGGGTGGGTCGTCGCCCAGGAGCCCGTGACGACGGCCGGGAGGATCAACGGCCGCCCGTTGTCGATGCCCGGAGCCCGCCATCCAGATGTGGGCGCGTTCCTACCCGCACTCGTGCCCCAAGCCGGCCTCGAGCTCGTCGATGCCTGGGCGGAGGCGCCGGCGTGGGCAGGCCCGGGGCCGGTCGCTGAGTACCTCCACGCCATGACCGAAGTCGATCCCGAGGACGAACCGGTAATGCTGCCGCCGCTGGTCACGATCGTGGCCCGCAAGGCCTCTCGGTAGTCTTCGGCGACGTGACCGACCCGACCGACCCGACCGACC
>CAZCCS010000347.1:0-2144 GCA_964497005.1 uncultured Acidimicrobiaceae bacterium
GCCGATCGGGCTGACGGGCTATTCCGGAGGCGCAGTCGCCGCGGACTGGGCGAGCGAGCTCGCCCCGCAGTACGCGCCTCAGTTGAGGATCGTCGGAGTGGCCGAAGGCGGCATACCGGCCAACTACTCGCACATGATCGCGTATATGAACGGCAGCACTGTCTATTCCGCCGCCATACCCGGGATGTTGCTCGGCCTAGCCCGCGCTTACCACGCCGATCTCACGCCCTACCTGTCGGCGTACGGACAGAAGGTCGTTGACGAGGAAAGCAACACCTGCATAGATCAGGACTTCGGTGGCTACCCGGGCCTTACTGTTCAGTCACTGCTGAAGCCCCAGTACCAAAAGTTTTTCGACGTCCCCTTCTTCGAGCGGATCCTCGGAGCTCAAGTGATGGGGACGGCCCGCACGCATCCCCAGGAGCCTCTGTTCATGGCCGTCGGCAATTCCGACGGCACGGGAGATGGGGCGATGGTCGCCGCTGACGTTCGAGGGCTAGCCCGACGGTATTGCAGCGAGGGCGTGCCAGTGGAGTTCCAGGAGTACATGGGCGCATCCCACGAAGATGCCGGGGCTTTCTTCGAGCCGCAGACCGGGCTGTTCCTTCAGGAGCGCCTCGCCAACATCCCCTTCAACAGCAGCTGCTCGTCCATCAAATAGAGGTTAAGGGACTCGGCCGGATCCTGGGCGGCCACCAAGGGTTCAGGTGTCGGATGGGCCTGGCGCAGTGCCCGGTCCGGAGCCTGGGTCGGCCAGCTTCTTGCGGATCTCCTCTTCGCGGCGGCGGAGCTGCTCCTCCCAAACACGCATGCGCGCTCGCTCCTCGCGGTCCCGGGCAGCGGGGCTGAGCCCGGTCATATCGGCCGCGTCGAGCGGGTTGGCGTAGTCCCGGTACCGGTCGCCGGGCCCGGAGAGTGACGCCTTAGACGGCCGCCCCAGCAAGAACCACGCCGCCGCCCCTATCTCGAATAAGAAGATGATGATGATCACCCACGCCAGCTTCGGAAGGTTACGCACGAGCGCGTCGTTCGTCGTGATCGCGTCGTACAACGCGTAGAGCCAGAACGCGAGAAGGACCAAAAACACAACGCCGTCCGCTGCCAGAAACATTGCCCCTACCCCCGTGGTGACAGTAGCTCGGCCGAAGAATATCCCAAGCGGCCCCGGAATAATAGCCTGATTGAATATCGTCCATCACCAGACACCTCTACCTTCTGCGTCACGCCAAGTCGAGTTGGGACGATCCGAGTATTCAGGACCATGACCGGCCACTCTCGCCTCGAGGCCGTGACGCCGCCCGGCGCCTTGCCAAACACTTCCGTAGGGCGGCGATTCGACCCCAGCTGGTCTTGTGCTCGTCGGCGGCCCGGGCTCTGCAGACGCTCGCGCCGATCTCGGAGGCGATGAAGTTGGAGGACAAGACCCAAGTGGAGTCTGGTCTTTACGCAGCGACGGCGGAAGCGCTGCTCATCCGCTTGGGGGCGGTGGATAAGCAGGTGATGTCCGTGTTGCTGATCGCTCACAATCCGGGCCTGCAGGACCTCGCGCTTGAGCTGGCCGGTGATGATCCCGAGATAACCGCTCGGTTATGGGAGAAGTTGCCCACCGGATCAGTGACCGAAGTCGTGTGCGACTGCGATGCATGGTCAGACCTGACCCCGGCGACAGCCCACGTGGCCTCCCTCACCGTTCCCAGAGACCTCCCGAAGTAAATCAACGCCACCGGCGTAGGTTGTCACTGTGCAGGTCGACCTCCTTTTGGAGACGTTCGGTACAACCTGGCGGGAGGTGCTGAAAGCCGCAGTGGTCGCGGAGCGCGCCGGGTTCGATGGCGTGTGGGTGAATGACCATCTGGCCGGGTCGGTGCAAAGTGCGCCGCACGTGCTGGAGTGTTGGACGGTCCTGTCCGCCCTCGCGGCGGAGGTGCCCCGGATCACGGTGGGACCGCTGGTGCTCAACGTGGCCAACCGGGACCCGGGAACCCTTGCGGTCATGGCTGCGACGTTGCAGCACCTCAGCGCAGGACGGCTTCTGCTTGGGGTGGGCGCCGGCGCTCGCTCGGGCAGTCCGTTTGCGACCGAGCAGGAAGCTTTGGGACGCCCGGTGCCTGGTGCCGCCGAAAGACGACAGCGGGTCGAGGACA
>CAZCCS010000347.1:2154-3706 GCA_964497005.1 uncultured Acidimicrobiaceae bacterium
ACACCATCACCATGCTGCATCGGGTCTGGTCGGGCACCGTACCGCCGGCGACAGGGTTTCTCCGGCCCGAGCCGATCCCTCCGATCCTGGTTGCAGCCCGGGGTCCGAAGATGGCGGAGTTGGCGGGCCGGGTCGGAGATGGCATCTGCGTGCCGGTGGGACCGACGATGACCGAGCTGATCGCGCTTGCCCGGGAGGCGCGCGCCCCCTCGGCCCGCGATGAGGGGCGTCTGGTGGTAACCGCCCTGTTGTCATCCTGGCCCGAGGGCACCCAGTCCCCGGTCGACGCCGACGTTGACCGTCTGATTGTCTACGTGGCCCCCCCATTCGATGAGGCGATCGCTCGCTTGGACGAGCTGGTGGGACGGTGGCGAACGGAGGTTCCACACAGCGAGTGACCGCTGGCGCGGGGCAGACCCCCGCGTTGCGGACGCCTCGGAAGCCACCCCGAGACAACTTTCAACGACTAAGCCAGAGAAGGAATCGGGGCAGTTCCCGCTCCTGGAGCGTCCGGCACTCGTCCTCGATCTCGGCGATGTCCTCGGCGGGTTCGAAGCCCGAGACGAAGTTCTTGGCTTCCCCGAGAGAAGCCCTAAAGGCAAGAATTTCCCCCATGTAGGGACCTGCTAACCCGTCGACGTCGAACAGCCCGGCGTACCAGCAGCCGCGTTCGGCGTAGTAGTCCTGATAGCGAGGTTCGATTCGCCGCTCAAAGGCGAGGGTCTGTTCCCTGTCCTTGGGCTGGTAGATATACATATACACGGTCTTCACATCGTCGGCCATGAACGTGCTAGCGAACGGCGTCAATAGCGCTTCGGCGAACGCAAGTCGCTTGGCACTGGTTGTCTTCTTCGGAACCGATCGCAGATCGGCAGACGAAAAGGGCAGCGTCGGAGACGTGGTCTCCCCGTCGGGCAGGTCAAACGCCTGCAACGACCAGGCTCCAGCGCCGCTGGTGTAGAGGTCGAGGTAAAGATCCAAGCCCATTTCGCATTCATAGCACCGAGGTCACCGCCGGGATCGGACCGGCTCCGCCCTGGAGCAGGTAGAAGCGCCAGAGTTAATTTGCTGGGACTCGGTCGGACCTCGAAGGTTGGCTCAGAGCAGGAGGAACCGTCTTGTAAGGCGCCGCTGATTCTGAAAAGGATTACCCGACTCCGGTGGCCACCGCGAGAGGATGTGTACGTGCCCCAGTACCTGAAAAAGCGATCTGACCTCTTCGAGGGACAATCGCCATTAGCGGAGTACTTCGGCTATCAGTGGCTGGCGGTGGGACTCCGAGGTGGCATGGCGACACTCAAGGTGTTTGCACAAGGAGTGGAGATTGCACCGGCACCGACGTGGACCTCCATTTTTGTACCTTACTGGCAGGTCTCCTACACGGAGCCGCTAGTCGTCAAGCCTTATCGACGGCAGGGACTTCGCTTCGTCGCATCGGGTGGTGATTATCGAATCTTCGTGAGCTGGTCTGGTCAACGCAACGCGATGCTTTCGCTCCTGTCGTCGCTAGGAGTAGACATCGACATGGGTTAGCGCCGAGTGCCGATTCGCG
>CAZCCS010000348.1:0-3698 GCA_964497005.1 uncultured Acidimicrobiaceae bacterium
GCGGTCGTGTTGGTGCCGGCGCCTGGAGTGCTGCTGACGATGTTCGCCCCGTTGACGACGAGCATCGCCACGTGCGTGTCGTCCTCGGCGAATCCGCCGTGCTCCATCACCTTGGCGCTGCTGTGGGAATAGATGGTCCCGGGGATCGGCTCGACGATGATGTCAGGCGTACGGGGATCCTGAGTCGGGCTGTTGAATTGGGCAGACAACGCTTGACCGGACAGGACGGTCTGGATGTGGGCCGTGTTCGGTCCGTTCTTGTCGGCGTTGAGTGCTGACACAGCCTGGTTGGTTTGGCTCTGGTCCGCGAGCCAGATCAGCGCGATGTCATCGTCGGTCAGCTGAGCGACGTTGACGTTCGCTTTGGTCAGGACGTTCTGCTCGGCATGCCCGATCAAGGCCAGCTTGCTGGGATCGATCGGGGACTGCCCGTGCTTGGCGGTGATGATGATGGTCGTAGAACTGAGGACCTGCTGGGCGCGCAGTTCGTCCACCATGGACTTAACCGCATTGTCCACCGAGGTGATCGCTCCGTCGAGCTGCGGAGTGAAGATCGGGTGGTCGCTGGTGCTGCCGGACTGGTAGCCGCCAGGAAGGTAGCCGGGCGCGCAAGTACTTGGACTGGTGCGATCGCAAGGCGCGACGAGCTTCTGGGCCACGCTCACGGTTTGGAAGTTCATCCCGAAGATGGCCGGAACAGGAGCGCGCAGCGTGTGCGCCGAGTTGAAGCCGTCGATCTGGTTCAGGATGGCGTCGACCTTTATCTGGTCGTAGGCCTCCGTGTTTCCGACCGAGTCGGTGATGAAGTACGGGCCCGTGCCGTCTGGGTTCGGAAGCGGGAACGTGACCGTCGTCCCTCGGGTGTCGGTGAGGGTTGGGGGAATGATGTCAGCGTTGATCTCGGTGTTGAAGGGATCGTCTACCGAGTTGGGGGTTCCGTACCCCGCAACCTCGAGGTTGTAGACGGGGTGCTTGTCCGCCCACGCTGTATACATCCCGGCCTGGTGGGCGACGCTGAAGATCGAGTTGGTCCGTAGGAAATTGTTCGGGGCAAGCGGTTGGCATTTCCCCTTCTGCATCGAGTACACGAACTGGCTCGGATCCAACTGCGCGTTAATGATCGGTCGGTTCGGGCTGTTGGGGTTCTGGGCGGTGGGTGCGCCGACGTCAACGTTCTCGAAGTACGGCGCCTCGGACCCGGCCGGGCCTGTGCAGTTCTGCACCCCGCTCTTGAGCTGAGCAGGGGGCGTGTACGTCGTCCGGTCGTAGCTGTCGTCGTAATACACACCGGTCAGCTTGGGGTCGCCGCCGGTTGCGAGCGCCATGAGCCCGGGCGCCGAGTCGGAAGGCTCCGACGCGTGGGCGTTGCTATAGGTGGTTCCAGCCCCGGCGAGTGAGGCGAGCGTGGGACAAGCACCCGGAGCATTTGGATTGCCGCTTGCGATGGCCTCGCAGGTAGTCAGGTCCGACGCGTGGAGCCCGTCGACGCTTATGAGAAGGACATGCTTGCTGGTCCCGCCGGCGGCAGCGCCGGCGTTACCCGACAAGCCGGCGATCGAAGCGAGCGCGCCGGCCGTTGCTGCGCCGACGGCCGCAGCCTTCCAACGAACAGTTCTTTTCACGGGGCCTCCTTGGGTTGAACCCGGTCATGGCAGGGACGCGCCGATCGGGCCCTTGCCTTATACGTGCATTGCCGGTGCACAAATGAAGATGCCCATGGTTGGCCCCCTGATATAGGTCGAGCCAGCAATTACGCAGTCTGTTAAGCCGGAATTTGCGCCGGCGTTACCAGATTTGCCTTATCGCTAACCTCGCCGGGCGACGCGGCGGCGGCCTGGCGAGATGCGAGTGCCGACGGATCGAACTCCAGTCGCCGTAGCCTTCCTGCCATGCTTCCTGCAGTACCCGAACAGAGCCGCCCCCCCGCCAGGACGCCTCCGCCCGAGTTGACCAGGCTGGCGCTTTCGACGACGGCGACGGGAGCGGTCGTGGGCGTGGCCGTTGGCATAGGAGAACAGTCCGTCGTACTCGGAGTTGTATTCGCAGTCGTGGCGGGAGGAGTCAGGCTCGCTGTCGCCGCGTGGCGCAGGATCCGTTCGTTGCCGGTCGAGAGCATCGACCCGTGGGCGCTGTCGGAGCCGTGGCGTGGGCTCGTACAACAGGCGCTCGACGCGGAAACGCACTTCCGGGCAGCTGCCGAGGCTTGGCCGGCGGGACCCCTGCGGGAGAGGCTGGTTTCGCTCGAACCGGCTGTCGAGGCGGAGGTGCGTGGAGTGTGGGTGGCGGCGCGTCAAGGAGCCGCCATCTCCGGCGGGTACCCGACGAGCTCGAAGCAAGCCTCGGCCGCGGAACTGTCCGCCGAGCTGGAGGCGGTGCAGCAGGAGCGCTCGGAACTGCCGGCCGGGCAGCTTGCGCGCCGGGATGAACTCGATCGGGCGGAACAGGCCCTGGCCGCCCAGCTCCAGGCCGCCCTGCGAGCCAAGGGCACCGCCGATGCGGTCCAGGACCGTCTCCGGACGCTGGTCGCCAGGCTCGACGAGACAGTCACCTCGCTGGTTGCCATGATGGCCGGCCCCGGAGGAGCCGGTGACGTAGAAGCAGCTGCGGGAACCATCGAGGGCCTGGGCCAGCAGATAGCTGCGCTCCAGGCCGGGATCGACGAGACAATGCCCCAGCTGCCGGAGGGCGGTTCACTCTCTCCGCCGCCTAGGTCGTAGCATTAAGTCATGGGCATGATCGATGTGCTGCGAAAGAGGTGGAGGTACTTCACCGCCAAGACTGACAGCCGCTTCGAGGCGGGGGCGGACCCGAAGATCCAGCTGGAGCAGGCCATAGCCGACGCCCAGGAGCAACACCGCCGCCTCCTGGAACAGGCCGCCAACGTGGTCGCCAACCACAAGCAGCACGAGCTGCAGCTGACGCGCGCCATGGAGGATCTGGAAAAAGTCCGGGCGTCGACGAAGCAAGCGCTTGTCATGGCGGACGAGGCCCAGCGTGGGGGCGATGCGGACAAGGCGCGGGAGTACAACCAGACCGCCGAGGCGTTCGCCAACCGGCTGGTCGCCACCGAGAACCAGGTGGAGGACCTCAAGACCCTCAGCCTTCAGTCGGCCGGGGCTGCAGATCAGGCGAGGTCCGCCGTTCAGCAGAATGCCCTCGTGCTCCAGCAGAAGCTGGCCGAGCGCCAGAAGCTGCTGTCGCAGCTCGACCAGGCGAAGATGCAGGAACAACTCAACCGGGCGATGACCACCCTCAACCAGACCGTCGATACCGGGGCGCCCTCGCTCGATCAGGTTCGGGCCAAGATCGAGGCTCGGTACGCGAAGGCGATAGGGACTTCCGAGGTGAGCGGGCAGACGGTCGAAGCCAGGATGCTCGAGGTGCAGCAGGCCGCCATGGGGTCCGAGGCGCGCTCGAGGCTGGATTCGCTGCGGGCCGAACTGGGAATCGGCTCGGCCGGTCAGCTCGGGGCGGGCGCTGCGAATCAAGGCCAGTTGGGAACCGGTTCGCCCGGCGAGCCCGCCGCAGCCAGTGGCGCCGGCGAGGGCCAAACCGCCGGCACGCCGGCCGGCGCTTCGGAAGAGCCCTCGTCCTAGATCACAACTGGCCAGAGTTCGGCCCCCATCGGCCGCCGCGAGGGTCAACTCTGGCCAGTTATGCACAAAGGTCGAGCAGAACTGGCCAGCGTTACGGTCAAA
>CAZCCS010000349.1:0-3679 GCA_964497005.1 uncultured Acidimicrobiaceae bacterium
CGCGGTCTGCGGTCCTTGCTCCGAATAGCCGCCCTCGCCAGGAACCAGGAAGCGGTTCGCAAGAGGTGGCTCCCCCGGGTCCACCGCGCCCTCCAGGGCGGAGATCAGGTCCGCCCGGGACACCGCTGCGGTGATGGCGGCTCGAGCCGATTTGTCGTGCAGAGGGCCCGTCGCCTGCTGGAACTCCAAGTCGAGATACTGCGGTCCCGACGAGACCATGGTGTTCAACGCCTTGGAGGCTTTCAACGGTGAAAGCACCGAAGCCGTCGCCGGCACGTCGGCGCAGCTGACCTGAGCCCCCAGCAACGCGGTTGACAGCTGGAGGGCGTCGGGAACGAACCGGATGTCGAGTTCCAAGGTGAGGGCCGGGGACCCCCAGAACGACGGGTTGCGGACCAGCCGGAGCAGGCCGGACGGTGAGAATCCCCCAACCATGTAAGGGCCCCCCGACACCAGGTCGGCCACCGGATCGGTGAAACCGGAGTTGAATCCAATGACCTGGGCGACATGAGCCGGGATCAGGTGCCTGAAGAGCGAAGCCCAGTCCGGGTAAGGGCTCTTGAAGCTGACCGTGACTGTGTCAGGGGAGCCCGGGGAGACGGTCACGGACTGGATCTGCTCGTAACCGGACCGGTCCGCCGGCGTGAACGGGTGGCCGCCGACGTCGTTCCCGACTGCTGCCTGGGCCTGCCAGTTGTAGACGAAGTCGGCACCGGTGATGGGAACGCCGTCGGACCACGTCGCCTTCGGATTGATGTGGTAGACGAGCACCTGGGGGGACGTTGAGGTTTCTGTCGCCGACTGAACCAAGGTGGTATTCAGGACCGGGCTGAAGGAAGGGCCGAAGGTGAACACGGAGGGCAGCACCTGATCCGCCACGGCCGTGAGCGCGTCACTTCCGGCGCCTGCCGACAGGGGGTTCCAGTTCGTCGGAGCTGCCCCCTGGAAGCCGAAGCTCAACTCGGTGGTGAGCGACGACGCCGGCGAAGTGGGCTGCCGCGGTGGTGGCAGACCACGAACACGGTGAGAGCTGCTGCACGCCGGAAGAACCGCTCCAAGCAGGACCACGGCCACCCACCGCCTCACCCGAGGGGTCAAGGCTAATGAAGTCTGACTCTTGGATCGAGGACGGCGTAGAAGATATCGACGAGGATGTTGGCGACGATCACGGCCGCTGTCGCGATGATGACGATGCCGGCGATGACCGGAAGGTCCCCGTTGGCTATAGCTCCGACTGCGGTGAACCCCAAGCCCGGCATGCCGAAAACGTTCTCGGTGATGATCGCCCCGCCGAGGAGCGTACCCACGTCAATGCCGAACTGACTGGCCACCGGTGTCAACGCCGATCGCAGGCCGTGTCTGAATATCACCCGTCGCTCGCTGAGCCCCTTGGCGCGAGCCGTGCGGATGTAGTCCTCCCCCATCACTTCCAGCAGCGAACCCCGGGTGAGCCGCGTGTAGGTAGCGGCTGAGACCAAGGCAAGGGTCAGCCACGGCAGGGTGAGGCTCTCCAGCCATTTCACCGGATCTTGGGTCAACGGCACGTACCCCTGACCGGGGAACAGGTGTATCCCGTGAGTGGTCAGCTGGTAGTAGAAGATGAACAGCATGAGCAGCCCGAGCACGAAGGTGGGCAGCGAGTAGAAGAAGAGAGCGATGGTCGTGAACGCTCGGTCGATGATCGATCCCCGCCGAACCGCGGAGATCACCCCGGTGAGAACTCCGATAACCAACCAGATCACCGCCGCCCCAAGGGCGAGAGAGAGGGTGATCGGGAACGCCTCTTTGAGGATCGTCGACACAGGCTGGCTGTGGTAGTAGGAGTAACCCAGGTTGTGGTGCCACACCAACCGCTTGAGGAAGTTCCAGTACTGGACCACCAGGGGATCCTTCAGGTGGAGCCGCTTGATGATCAGGCTGATCGTCTCAGGGCTCCCGTTCTTTCCCGCGAGATGACTGGCCACGTCCTGGGGTCCTGAACCGGTGAAGAAGATGGCGAACACGAGCATGGTCACCAGGATCATGACGATGATCCCTAGCGCTATCCGTCGGATCAGGAATCTGAGCATGGCGCGCTACTGCCTCTCGAGCCGAGGATCGAGAGCGTCCCTGACACCGTCGCCGAGGATGTTGAAGGCCAGGGTCGTGATGAGGAGAGCCACACCCGGGAACACCAGGAACCACCACGCCTGCTGGTAGATGCTTTCTGACTCCAGTCGGCCGTAGGCGGCGGCACGCCGACCCCGAGGAAGGACAGGCTCGCTTCGGCCACGATGCTCACCGGGATGAGCAGCGTGGCGTACACGATCAGTTGGGCGGCGACGTTCGGCAGGATGTCCACGAACATGATGCGCCACGAGCTCGCACCCAGAGAGCGCGCCGCTTCGACGTATTCCTTCTCACGTATCGACAGCACCTGGCCTCTGACGATACGGGCCACCGCCGCCCAGCCGAAGACGGCTATGACGATGATCACGATGCTCAGGCTGGGGTGGAACCTCGCCACCAGCGAAATGGCGAACAGGAGGTACGGCAACGACAGGACCAGGTCGACGAAGCGGGCGATGATGGTGTCGACGACCCCCCCGAAGTAGCCGGCCGCCAGCCCGAGGATCGCACCGATGGCGACGGTCGCGAGGGTCGCGATCACGCCGACATAGAGAGAGATCCTCGCCCCGTACGCGATTCGGACGAAGATGTCCCGCCCAAGGTCGTCGGTTCCGAGAATGAACTTCGAGCCGGGGCCTACCGGGAGCCCCGATGGGCTCAACCCGGTGGCGCGGTACTGATGGTTGACGCCGTGCCCCGTGATTGACGCGAGGAGGGGCGCGAAGATGGCCCCGAGCACGACCAGCACGATCACGGCGAAGGAGATGAGCGCTGCGCGGTCCCTCTTGAGTCTCCGCCAGGCCAACTGCCAGGTGCTGCGACCCTCGATCTGCGCTGCGGCGTCTCCAGAAAGATCGGCGACGATCTCTTGCTGACGGGCTTCGGTAGGAATGAGACTCATTGCGCCTCCTTCTCGCCCTGCGCTTCGAGCTCGGCCACGACGTCGGCGCTGACCGGCTCCGGCTCGACCACCCGGGCTTCGTCGGAAAGGCTCGGCTTGGCGGCTGCGAGGTTCTCGTCGTCCCCCACCGGGAAGTGGCATGCCGCGGTGTGAAGGGGGCCGTCGCCGAGACGCGGTACCAGGGCTGGATCCTCATCGACGCAACGCGGCTGTGCCTTCGGACAGCGGGGGTGGAATCGGCACCCACTCGGGGGATTGATGGGCGAGGGGACATCGCCGGCCAGGACGATCCGGTCACGCGAGTCCGCGGCTTTCGGATCCGGGAGGGGTACCGCGGAAAGGAGGGCGTTCGAGTAGGGGTGCCGAGCGTGGGTGTAGATCTCCCCGGACGGGCCGGACTCGACGATCTTGCCCAGGTACATCAGCATGACCCGGTCGCTCACGTGCCTCACCACGGACAGGTCATGAGAGATGAAGATGTAGGTGAGCCCGAGCTTCTCCTGCAGATCGGCCAGGAGGTTCAGGATCTGCGCTTGAACCGACACGTCGAGCGCGGAAACCGGCTCGTCGCAAATGATCAGCTTGGGACGAAGCGCCAGGGCGCGAGCGACGCCGATCCTTTGGCGCTGACCACCCGAGAACTCAGCCGGGAAGCGGTTGTAGTGCTCC
>CAZCCS010000350.1:0-3668 GCA_964497005.1 uncultured Acidimicrobiaceae bacterium
CCCGGGTCGGCCGGCGCCGGCCCCCAACCCGCACCCGGCGCCGGCCCCCAACCCGAACCCGGCGCCGGCCCCCAACCCGAACCCGGCGCCGGCCCCCAACCCACACCACGAGCGGGCCCCGGACCCTGACCCCGAACGCCCCGAGCGCCCCGATCGCGGTCGCCGCGCTCCACCGCCCAGGTGATCGGAGCCGCGATCCAGATCGCCGCGGTGACGAGCAGCGCGAAGCCGGCGACCGCCGTCCAGCGCTGCGAAAGAAATCCAACCGTGTCCCACGCCGCGTGGGTCACCATCAACGGAATCAGCGCCCGGGTCCGCAGGTAGATCCAGAGGAACAGCGCCGCCCAGATCAGGATCCCGACCACGCCGGGCCCGTAGTAGATGTGGTACGAGCCGCGCAGCACGAGCGCCACCACAACGATCTCCCACATGGGGCGCCGAGCCTGGCGCAAAGTGACCACCAGGAACGCCAACACGACCAGTTCCTCGACCACGCCGGCCTGGATCGAGTCGGCCACCCCGAACAACAACTCCGGCGCCGATGGCTTCGCCGTCGGCAGATGACCGGTCTGGAGCAGTGCGTTGATCACGCCGCCGGCGATCTGGGCGAAGATCGCCCAGGCAGTCACCCGGGTCGCGGCGCCGGCGGCGAACCGCCCGTCGGGTCGCCTCTGAAGGCGGAGTCCTAACGTCGCCGGCGACACTCCCCGGCGCTCGGAAAGCAACAGAACAAGCACGACGGCTACGGCGGACTGCAAGAGAACCTCCACCGCCTGGGGCACGTACAGCGCCCAGCTGGCGTTGGTGAGCAAATCCTTGTACCGGTTGGCGAGAAGGAGGCCGGCGCCGATCACCCCGGTCAGGAAGAACGCCGAGAAGGCGAACAGGACCTCCGCGTACGCCCGCTTCGCCGAAATCGGTTCCAATGCGGGCGCAGGCGCCGGCGACCACCAGTGTCGTCGCGGACCACCGGCCGGAACCGCGTAGTCGGTCGCACTTCCCGGCCCACTTCCTGGCACATTTCCTGGCCCGTTGTCTGGTTGTGCGGCGACGACCGGGCTAGTCGCCGCCCCGGTCGGGTCGTGCATCACCGTAGGGTGCCACAGCCGCGGGCGGCCACGCGCCTAAGTTCGCCCCTTACAGCGCGAATATGCCAACGACGTGACCACCCCGCCCGACCCGCCGATCGTGGCACCCTCCGCCGGCCGGTGGTATCGGGTCTGGCGGGTGTCCCGGTACGTCCTCGGCCTTGCTGCGGTCGGCGTCGCCGCGTGGGTCGTGAGCGGCAAGACAGACGAACTGTCCGGGGCCACCACCTACCTCGAAAACCTCCGATGGTGGTGGGTGGTCGTCGCTGTGGCGGCCGAGGCGGTGTCATACCTGGCCCTCGCTTCCTTGCAACGTCGGCTGCTCCGCGCCGGCGGGGTGCGCGTGCCGATGACAGCCATGACCGGCATCGCCCTTGCGGGTAATGCCATACAGAACTCGCTGCCCGGCGGCCTGGTGTTCTACTCCGCTTACAACTATCGCCAGTACCGCCGCTTCGGCGCCGACGAGGTGCTCGCCGGCTGGACGCTCGTAGCCTTCAACGCGGTCACGTTCGTCACCCTCTCGGTGATCGCCGCGGTCGGCCTGGCGCTGGCCCTTTCAGCGGGCAATGCCTACGACCTGGTCGAGGCGATCTTGGGGATCGTGATCGTGGCGGGGCTGATCGTCGTCGCGTGGGCGGAACGGGCCAGGGTGCTGGAGCACATCACCTCGCTCGTCCGCGTCAGTCAGCGGCTCTTCCGGCACCCCTCCAGGGATCGCAGCGCGTCGGACGTGGTTCACGGATGGCTGGACCGGATCGGGGCAATCACCCCAACCCCGCGCAACTGGGCCAGGGCGATAGTGATGGGTTTCGGGAACTGGATCGCCGACTGCGCGTGCCTGGTCCTGGCGTTCATGTCCGTCGGCGCCGGCGTGCCGTGGCGAGGTCTCCTCCTCGCCTACGGGGCCGGCCAGCTCGCCACCGCCCTGCCGATCACTCCCGGTGGTCTGGGCGTGGTCGAAGGGAGCATTACGGTTGCCTTGGTCACGTTCGGAGGCGGCCAGGCCTCTACCGTGGCTGCGGTGCTGATCTACCGGCTCATCTCCTTCTGGCTGCTACTGCCGGTGGGGTGGAGCTCGTGGCTCGCGCTGGTGATCGCCGGCCGCAGCCACGAACGCGCCGCAGCGCCGGCCCTGCCGGAAAAGGTTCCGTCGTGAAGTCCGCTCGTCACCCCGCCCGCTTGGCGGCAGCGGCAATGGCAATGGCAATGGCAGGGATCCTCGTCGCCTCCACCGTTGCCGCGTGCGGCGCGGCACCGAGCCCCGGCCTTTCGAACGGTTCGGTCAGCGCCTGCTACCGGGCCATCCCGACCGCGCGAAAGGCGATCCACGACCCCCAGGCCACCCTTATCGGTGTGCACCGCATCCCCATCGATCAGGTCGAGTCCCGCCTGCCGCCCGAAGCAAAATCCCAACTGCAGGGCGACAACGACACCACCGTCTGCTCCATCGCCTTCCATGGCAAGTTCACCCCCGGGCAGGTCGACCTGGCGCCTCCCGACAAGTCAGGCACTTACGCGGTGGTCCTGGTCAGCAGCAAGAAGCTGAAGGTGATCGACTCCGCAGTGCTGAACCATCTTCCCCGGTCGCTCGGGCGGAGGCTCGTCTGAACCGGTGATCAAATACATCGGATCGAAACGACGCCTGGTTCCCGTGCTGGGCGAACTGCTCAGCCGGGCCCAAGCGCGCACAGCCCTCGACCTCTTCACTGGCACCACGCGCGTCGCCCAGGAATTCAAGCGGCGCGGCGCGCACGTGACCGCTGTCGACGTGGCCCGCTACTCGGCGGTGCTAGCCGACTGCTTCATAGCGACCGACTCCCAGGAGGTGGACCTGCCGGCGCTCACGGAGGCAATTTTTCATCTGCAGCACCTGCCCGGCACCGACGGTTACGTCACCGAAACCTTCAGCCGGCGGGCCCGGTACTTCCAGGAGGACAACGCCCGCCGGATCGACGCCATCCGAGACGCCATCGACGCCGAGTGGTCCGGTCATCCCTGGCGGCCGGTTCTGCTGACCAGCCTGATGCTGGCCGCCGACCGGGTCGACTCCACCACCGGGGTTCAGATGGCCTACCTGAAGCAGTGGTCGCCGCGCTCCTTCCAGCCGCTCGAGCTGCGCGTGCCCGAGCTGATCGCCGGCGCCGGCAGGGCGGTACAAGGCGACGCGGTGGAGGTCGCCGGGGACCTGCCCGAGGTCGACGTCGCCTACCTCGATCCGCCGTACAACCAGCACCGCTACGCCGGCAACTACCACGTGTGGGAGACGCTGATGGCGTGGGACAGCCCCGACCATTACGGAGTGGCGTGCAAGCGGGTGGGGCTGCGCGGGGAGGAGGGGGTGAGTGTTTTCAACCGCCGGCGCGAGGCGCCCGCGGCGATGGCTGGGCTGGTGGGTGGGATCAGGGCGGAGGTGTTGGTGATCTCCGGAAGCGACGAGGGTTGGATCACCGTCGACGATCTCGCCGACATGGCCTCGGGGCGCGGTTCGGTCGAGGTCCTCGCGTTCGACTCGCGCCGTTACATCGGCTCGCAGATCGGGGTGTTCGATCCGAAGGGGAAAAAGGTCGGCGAGGCGGG
>CAZCCS010000351.1:0-3668 GCA_964497005.1 uncultured Acidimicrobiaceae bacterium
TCGGGCGTCGCTCCGTCGAGTGGGAGCTGAAGGGCGTTCCCGTCCGGGTCGAGGTCGGTCCCCGCGACCTTGCCGAGGGGCGGGTGACCCTGGTCCGCAGGGACAGGCAGGAGAAGAGCTCGGTGGCGCTCGCCGGTGTGGCGGCCGAAGTGGGAGGGGTGCTGGAGGAGGGGCAGCGGGGGTTGTTTTCGGAGGCGGAGGCTCGGCGCGAGGCCCGGACGCACCGGGTGGCGTCGCTTCAAGAGGCGGTGTCCGCCGCGTCGGAGGGTTTCGGGGTGATCGGCTGGGACGATGTCGGCGTCGAGGGAGAGGACGAGCTGGCCCGGGAGGGGGTCAGCGTGCGTTGTCTCCGGCGGGCGGACGGTTCGCTGGCTGAAAGCGACGACGAGCCGGGCCTGGAGGCGGTGGTCGCGAGGGCCTACTGACGTCGGTTCGTCCGTCGTGCCGTCCGCGCGGCTTCCGGCTCAGGGCTTGTTTGGCTTCGGGCTTGTTTGGCTTCGGGCTTCGGCGGCGGCGAATCATGCAGAGTGGGTAGATTTAATCGACTATTATCGATTTACTCTACCCAGCATGGCCTCTCGGCCTTTGTAGTGGCTTAGGTTTAGCAGTCGTCTCGTAGCTATACTCGTGTGAACCGCCTACCCAGGCGGTTGCTGGCGTGGGCCGCACCTGCGTGGGCAGGGTGCCCACGCTTTTGTTTGCATTTTTGCGATTTGAGACGATACGAGATGACAGAGGAGGTGACCAAGGGTGGGATCGGCTGAAGCCATTCGAACCGTTGTTGAGCCTGCCCTTGCGTCAGCGGGTTTGGAGATATGGGACGTGGAGACCGGGGGTGGGCTGGTGCGCGTCCTGGTTGACGCGCCCGGCGGCATCGACCTCGACACTTTGTCCGATGCGAACAGGATCATCTCGCCCCTTCTGGACCAGCACCCGGAGCTGACCCCCGCTGGCAGCTACGAGTTGGAGGTCTCCAGCCCGGGCGTCGAGCGAACGCTGCGGACCGTTGATCACTTCCGCCGGTACGTCGGCGAGCAGGTGACCGTCAAGACGACGGAGCCGGTCGACGGGGGCCGGAGGCACAAGGGGCGGCTCGCCTCTGTCGGCGATGACGCGATCGAGCTTCAGCCCTCTGACCAGCCCGAGGGGTCCGCCCTCAGGATCCGCCACGACCAAATCGAACGTGCCCGCACCGTACTGGTGTGGGGCCCCACCCCAGCGCCCGTTGCGCGACGCCGTGCCGCCCGCCAAGCCGCCAAAGCGTCCGCCGCGCCCGCTGCCCCAAATGCGAAGGACGCAGGATCATGAAAGACACTTTCGCTTTCCTTGACGCTCTCCAGCAGATCGCCAAGGACAAGGGCATCAGCACCGACACTCTTCTCGACGCCCTCAGCGGCGCGTTGGTCGCCGCGTACAAGCGTCTGCCGAACGCGGCCGAGGAGGCCGTTGTCACCATCGATCCGGAGACCGGAGACATACGCGTCTACGGCCAGGAGCTCGATGAGGACGGCTACGTCATCCGTGAGTGGGACGACACGCCCAAAGACTTCGGGCGCATCGCAGCTCAAACCGCCAAGCAGGTGATGACCCAGCGGATCCGCGAGGCTGAGCGCGACCTCAAGTACGAGGAGTACGCAGGCCGGGAAGGCGACATCGTCACCGGGATCATCCAGCAAAGCGACAACCGCTACACGCTGCTCGACCTCGGCAAGGTCGAAGCGCTGCTACCCCAGGCTGAGCAGGTGCCTTACGAGCGCTACGAGCACGGTGCCAGGCTGAAGGCCTACATCGTCGAGGTCCGCAAGACCACCAAGGGCCCGCAGATCGTGGTGAGCCGCACCCACCCCGGGCTGATCAAGCGCCTGTTCGAGCTGGAGGTCCCCGAGATATCCAGCGGGGTTGTCGAGATCAAGGCCGCGGCCCGCGAACCCGGGCACCGGACGAAGATCGCGGTCTGGTCCAACGACGCGAACGTCGACCCGGTCGGCGCGTGCGTCGGCGCGAGAGGCGCCCGGGTACGGATGGTGACCAACGAGCTCAGAGGCGAGAAAGTAGACATCGTCCCGTTCTCGGATGACCCGCGGGAGTTCGTCATGCGCGCCCTGCAGCCGGCCAAGGTGAAGGAGGTTCACCTCGACGAGCTGAGCGGGACCGCGACCGTTGTGGTGCACGACTTTCAGTTGTCGCTGGCGATCGGCAAGGAGGGCCAGAACGCCCGTCTCGCCGCTCGGCTCACCGGGTGGCGTATCGACATCAAGAGCGAAACTCAGATCGCCGAGGAGGAGGCCTACGCCAATCAGGAATGGGCCGAGGGCGAATGGGTCACCAACGAGGACGGCGAGATGGTCTGGCAGCCCGCGGAAGGGGGCGACGCCGTGTCCGCCGAGGAGTGGTCCCAGTCGAACGAAGAAGGTCTGCCGGTTGACGGCCAGTCCGAGGAAGGCCCGCCAGACGCAGGCCGGCCAGACGCAGGCCAGCAAGACGCAGGCCCGCCGGACGCAGGCTCGCCAGATGCAGATCAGCCACAAGCGGATCGGCCGGCGGAAGGCCAGCCAGAAGAAGGCCAGTCCGAGGAACTCCTGCCGGAGGCCGCAGAGGCCGCGGAAGTAACGGCCACCACCGCGGCTACGGCGGAGCCAGTCGGTTCAGGGGGTGAAGCCGCCGCCGGCGAGGAGGGCGACCGGTAGCCGCCGGCGCAAGCGGCAAGCCCAAGCGGGAGCCGCAGCCGGACCAAATCGGCACCGAAGGGCCACAACGCTCGTGTGTCGGCTGCCGTAGGCGGGCCTTCGCCGGTACCCTGGTGAGGGTGGCCCGCCGCTCTGACGGGTCGCTCGTGGCCGGGCGGGATGCCCCCGGGCGCGGAGCCTGGCTGTGCCGGGATCCCGCGACCGACGGCATCGCGTCTTCCTGCCTCGACGCTGCGGTCCGGCGCAACGCCTTTAGCAGGGCGTTTCGGCAACCGGTCGTAGCCGGGTCATGGGAGCCGCTGCGGGCGACACCGGAAGAACGTGCGAACATGGAGGGTGCTGCCCGGAACGGCAGCTAGAGGAACAAAGAAGGGACTGACGGAGGAACTTGCCGAAGAAGATCCGGGTTTACGAGCTAGGACGCGAGCTCGGCCTCACCAACAAAGAAGCTCTCGATCTCTGTATCCAGCTCGGGATCGGGGTTAAGAGCCACTCCTCGAGCATCGAGGAGCAGCAGGCCGACCGCGTGCGTCGTAAGGCGGATCAGGAGGGATTGCGCCGGCCCGTACAGCCCGACGGCGACGGGGCCACAGACGATGGCGCCCGGGCCGACGAGGCCAAAGCGGACGCAACCACGGCTGCCGCATCAAAGACGGGCGCGACCAAGGCTGGCGCATCAAAGGTTGACGGGGCAAAGAAGGCCGCCGACGCGCCGGCCGCTCGAGCCGCGGACGCACCTGCTCCCCGCACCGGCGAGGCGCCGGCAGCGGCGGCGCCGGAAGCACCGGCCGCCCGTGCGGCTGAAGGAACCCGCGCCCGGCAAGCGCCCCCGGCCGCCACCTCCACCTCGACCGCTCGCACGCAAGCTCCGGCCGCCCAGCCCCAGGCTCCGGCCGCCCAGCCCCATTCTCCGGCCGCCCAGCCCCATTCTCCGGCCGCCCAGCCTCAGGCGCCGGCCGCCCGCACCCAGGCGCCCCAGGC
>CAZCCS010000352.1:0-3655 GCA_964497005.1 uncultured Acidimicrobiaceae bacterium
GCAAGGCGGTCATCGGTGAAAGAGCCTCGCTCAGCGGTCGCCCGTCGGGATCGAGGTTGACGAACACGCACCCGCCCCAGCACCCGACGCGGTACTCCCTCAACCTGAGGTCCGCCGATTCGAGGGACTCAGGATCAAATCCCTGCTCCCCGTAAACGAACGTGCTCCGACCCTCGAGGTCCCACTGCCACCCGTGGAATGGACAGACCACCCGTTCGCCCCGGAAGCTGCCCGACCCGGTGACCAGTTGCGTGGCGCGATGACGACAGGCGTTGCCGAAGGCGCGCACCTCGCTCGGCCCGCTCCTGACGAGCAGAACCGAATGATCGCAGATGGAGTATTCAGTGAAATCCCCGACCGATGGGATCTCCTCGAGACGGCATGCCATCTGCCAGGCATGGGTCCACAACCTCTCGCGCTCCAACTGGAAGAAGTCCCGACTGAAGTATCGAGTCACCGGAACAGACGAGGAGACGGGGCGTTCGTCGGCCACGGCCGTCATCTTGCCACTGCCTGCCCAGACCTGCGGCAGGATAGGCCCCGTGACCGAGCGATTGATCTGTTCCGTATATACCCAGCCCCTGCCAGGCCGCGAGTCGGAGTACAACGACTGGTACGACCACCGACACCTGCACGACGTGGCCCGAGTCCCGGGAGTGCTTTCGGCTCAGCGCTTTGAGATGGTCGGGACGGAAGCTTCCATCGGCGGTCCGTCAACCCGGTTCCTGGCCATCTACGAGATAGAGGGAGATCCGGGCGGGTTCGCCGGCGAGCTCCGTTCCAGGTTCGGCACCGACGAAATGCCGGCGAGCGATGCGCTGGATATGCAGAGCCTCACGATGACGTTCTGGAAGGCACGGGCTGAGCCGGTCGTGTCTCCATAACGGTGTCCATATCTGACACAGCTCACCAGGCAAATCTCAGCTGTTGTCGAGGTCCGATTCGGGTTCGGTCTCGCCGGCGAGCAGCTCGCGACGGGCGATCACATGCACGTCGATGCCGACTGGGCCCGCTTCCCGGATGACGCGTCGGACGATGGAGCCGCCGCCGGTTATTTCCTGCCAGCGGCTTCGCTGGCTGGATCCGATGACGATCTGGGTTATTTGGTGCTCACGTGCGAATGTGATGATGGCGCGGGCGGGGTCGTCGGCTTGTAGTTCGTGCCAACGGGCTCCGACGTCTCGCGCGAGGGTGCGGAGAGATTCGACCTTGTCCCTATCGGATGGGGCGGCGGCGTCGCCGCTGATGACGTGGAGGACGTCGAGTTCTCCTTTGAGGCGGGCGGTGATCCGCGCCGCTCGACGGAGGAGGACGTCGGTGCCTGGCGCGGCAGTGACGGCCACGAGGATCCGTTCAGTCGTTTCCCAGATGACGTCTGATTGGTGGCGGCGAAGATGCTCCAAGAGCTCTTCTTCGGTTTCGTCGGCCAGGAACCGCAAGGCTAGCTCGCGCAGGGCGATCAGGTTGTCGGTCTTGAAGAAGTGGGTGAGGGCCTGCGGGACCTTTTCCTTCGGGTAGATGTTGCCGTGGAGCATCCTGCGGCGGAGTTGCTCGGGGGAGGAATCGACGAGCTCGATCTGGTCGGCTTTTCGGACCACCCAATCGGGCACCCTCTCTCGTACCGGGGTGGCGGTCATTAGCTCGACCGCGTCGGCGATGCTTTCCAGATGCTGGATATTGACGGTCGTGATCACGTCGATGCCCGCGTCGAGGACTTCCAGCACGTCTTGCCAGCGTTTTTCGTTTCGGCCTGATCCTGGAACGTTGGTGTGGGCGAGCTCATCGATGAGGGCAACTTTGGGGTGTCGGGCCAACACGGCGTCGAGGTCCATCTCATAGAAGGTCGTCCCCCGGTAGTCGATCTTTTTGCGGGGAATCTCCTCCAAGTCGTCGATCAGCTCCTCGGTGAGTTTGCGTCCGTGGCATTCCACGAAGCCGATCACTACATCGGTGCCCCGGTCGTGGCGGCGGCGTCCCTCGTTGAGCATCGCGTAGGTCTTCCCGACGCCGGCTGCGGCTCCCAGGTAGATCCGGAAATGCCCGGCGGCTTCGACGACGCCTTCGGTGTCAGCATCACTCGCTGAGGTGCTTGTGTTGGTCACGTCATTTTCGCGAGCGCATCGTTGAGTTCTAGGACATCGATGTAGGGTGCCCCCAGGAAGCCGAGTTCGCGGCTGTGCACGTGACTGGCGACCAATTGCCGCACCCTGGCCGGTGGCAGTCCGCGGGCGGCCGCTACCGCGTCTACCTGGGCGTAGCCGTCGTTGGGGCTTATGTCAGGGTCGACCAGGCTGCCCGAGGTGGTGACCAGGTCGTTGGTGGGGATGATCCCCTCCTTCTTGAGAACCGCAGCCTGTTTGACAACGGATTTGGCTAACGACGCAGAGAGGGGGCCGGGCTGGTTGGTTCCTGAGACGACGACCTGGTCGGGCTTGTTGGTGAGAACGGTTCCGTCGGGCCGTCCCTGGAACCATTTCGGACCGGTCCAGGTCTGGCCGATCAGGGTCGATCCGTCGCTAGTCAGCGATCCGTTGGCCTGGTGACCGAAGAACGCCTGGGCCAGGCCAGTGCCCGCGAGCGGGTAGGCCAGGCCAAACAAGACGAGGAAGATCGCCGAGACGATGAAAGAGCGGCGAAGGTGCAGGAGCATCAGGGGTTCCGTTCAGGAGGAAGCGGTCAGTACCAATGGACGGCGGTGAGGAACAGGTCGATGACCTTGATGAACGCGAAGGGGGCGATCACCCCGCCCACTCCGTAGATGAATACGTTGCGGCGCAGGATCGACGACGCACTGCTGGGTCGAAACCGCACCCCCCGCAGCGCCAGGGGGATGAGAGCGATGATGACCAAGGCGTTGAAGATGACGGCTGCGAGCACAGCGCTGTGCGCGTTGTGCAGCTTCATGATGTTGAGGGTGTTGAGCTGGGGGTAGGTGGCGACGAAGAGGGCGGGAATTATGGCGAAATACTTGGCGACGTCGTTGGCGATGGAGAATGTCGTGAGCGAGCCGCGGGTGATGAGCAGCTGTTTGCCCACCTCGACGATGTCGATCAGCTTCGTAGGGTTGGAGTCGAGGTCGACCATGTTCCCGGCTTCTTTGGCAGCCGTGGTGCCGGTGTTCATGGCGACGCCGACGTCGGCTTGGGCGAGCGCCGGGGCGTCGTTGGTGCCGTCGCCGGTCATGGCGACGAGCTTCCGGCCCTCTTGCTCGGTCTTGATGAGGTCCATCTTGGCTTCCGGGGTGGCTTCGGCGAGGTAGTCGTCGACGCCGGCTTCCTGAGCGATCGCCGCAGCGGTGAGGGGGTTGTCGCCGGTGATCATGACCGTGCGGATCCCGACCGCGCGTAGGGCGTCGAATCGTTCCTGGATGCCCTCTTTGACGACATCTTTGAGCTCGATCACCCCGAGGATGTTGGGTCCGTCCGCGACCACGAGAGGGGTGGATCCGGCACGGGAGATGCTCTCGACCGTCTCGTTCAGGCCGGGTGGAACCTTGCCTCCTTGCTCGGTAACCCATCTGATGACGGCTTCGGCGGCTCCTTTACGGATACGCCGTCCATCAAGGTCCAACCCGGACATGCGGGTATTGGCGGAGAACGGAACGAACTGGTGGCCTGCACCAAGGTCCCTCTCGCGGATCCCAACGCGCTGTTTG
>CAZCCS010000353.1:0-3643 GCA_964497005.1 uncultured Acidimicrobiaceae bacterium
GCGCCCTGGCGCGCTCAGAGAGCTTTCCGCGGTATCCCATGTTCCCACGCTAGGAAGCGGGTGTGACGGCGCCCCTTACCTGTCCTGGGGCTTCTCTATCGAGCGGGCCTGGTGCCGGCGCTCCGGGAATCTCACGACCTGGGCGAGATGTGGCCTCAATCGGCGGCGCAGGAAACCCACAAGCCCCGGAGCTGCGGGCGGCTCATTCGCTTGACGCAGATCTACCGCGTTTGCGGGGTACGCGGCAGCTTCCTTGAGGGCGCCGACGACCAGACCGATCAAACGGCTTGCATCGTTCAGCGAAATCGGAGTTGATGCCACGCAGACGTCGCCGCGCCAGTGGCTGAAGACGATCGTCGAGGTGTCCCGGTGCCACGTGACGCGCAGGTAACGCTCCTCGCCCCGGACGTCGGGCAGGAATACCCTGCGAGAGAACCCCTCCTCCATCAGAGTAAGTATCCCTTCCCTGCGCAGCTCGCGCTAGAGGTGTGCGTGTGATGAGGCTTATCCGCTGCTCCATGTTGAATCGCCACCTCCCCCGTTCCCTCCGGTCCCTCCGGTCGGACGGGGGCGCACGGAGTCCGTATCCCGAGCAGCGATGATCCCTCGAACTAGCTCGGAAGGTATCCCTTGTCCGTAGGCGTCGTTGTAGTTCAGTTCGTTGGCCTTCTGCCTTCCTCGGAGCCGGGACCGCCGCGTGAAGCCGATTGCCAGGAGGCCGCAACCGACGAGCGCTGGGCCACAGGTGACCGTCCAGTCGAGCGCGACTGTCGAGGTGTTCGTCAGCGCGGCGTGGGCCGGGTCAGCAGCTATGACATAAACGTTCCGGGGCCCCGTTCTCTGCGAGTGAGGATCGTCAACCGTCCAGTTCTGTCCGGCGAACGAGTAGTAGACCACCCCGTCCTGCTCGTGGCCATGGACGGACTGGGCATCCAGCCACCACTGCCACCCATGTGGGGTAAGAACTATCGACATGAGTGCCACGAGTCCGACTCCGAAAGCAGCGATCGCCAACCCGGAATACGGACCGGTCCCGTCGAGCGTCCTTCTGACTCCCACCGCCGGCGATTATTGCACTATGCCGAAACCCTGAGCCCGGGCACGGAGCTCGCTCGGGAAGCCCACCTCGTCGTCAGCCCTGGCTGTCGGACGAGACGGGCGAGTCGCTCGATCCTTTCTCGGTCGTGATACGGATCGTTCCCTCGCTGTCCCCACCCACCGGTTTGGCCACCCCTTCGAAGATCTGGGCGAGGAATCGAGGCATAGAAGGGAGACCGGGGAGGTCGGCCATCTTGATGAACGGGATGGCGGCGATGAACAACCCGAGCGGCGGGTCGATCAGCCCAGCCGTCACCGCGACGCCAATCCCGCCGAAGTATCCGATTGAGCGCGGGATATCCAACTCGAGAGAGCCAATCCGAGCGACGAGTCGGGGTGCCTGCGCCGAAGCGGCCTTCTTGTTGGATGTGCGGGCCGAGCCCCCGTTCGTGCGCTGGGACCTGCTGTTCGCCGAACGCCCCGCCGGCTGATTAGCACTGGACCGTGTCTGTTGAGGGCGCCCTGCGGCCTGTCGGGTTGCCATCCCCCACCTCCTGATTCTCTCGCCCGGTTGCGATCATCTCTAATTCACCTACCCACCGGCTCAGGGTCCGTCCCGCCCGAGAGACGTCTACCGGGCGAGCCGGTGCTCGAGGAGAGCCCTTTCCGCGGCATTGCCCGCAAGAGCGAGCGCCCGGGCGTCGGCGTCATGCGCTTCGTCGTCGCGCCCCAACTGGGACAGAAGCACCGCTCTGGTCGCGTGGAAAAGGTGGTAGCCGCACAACGCATCGCCCAGCGAATCGACCTCGCGCAGCGCCGCCTCCGTTCCCTCCACATGAGCAAGGACCACCGCCCGGTTGAGCCGCACGACGGGGGAGGGGTCGACAGTCAACAGCAACGAGTACAGAGCAAGCAGTTGAGGCCAATCCGTAGAGGTCCAGTCAGCCGCTTCGCAGTGGACGGCCGCGATCGAGGCCTCAATTTGGTACGGGCCGATCCTTCCCATGGCCGCTGCACGTTCGATGAGACCGACGGCGCCCTCGATCTGACGACGGTCCCACAGCGACCGGTCCTGGTGCTCCAGCAGGACCATGTTCCCTGCCGCATCGAGGCGGGACGCCCACCTGGCCAGGTGCAGGCGAATGAGCGCGAGGAGCCCCAACGGTTCGGGCTCGTCGGGCAGCCACCCGATCAGCAACGACGCCAGCCACGCCGCATCGTTCGCCAACTCCAACCGGACCGCCTCGTCGCCGGCTGTCGTGAAGTACCCCTCGTTGAAGACCAGGTAGATGACCCGCAGCACCTGGTGGAGACGCGCAGCCATCTCCTCGGGCTCGGGGCTCCGATAGGGGATGCCGGCGACAGCGATCTTGCGCTTCGCTCTGGTGAGTCGTTTGGCGAGGGTCGCCTCGGGGACCAGGAACGCCCGGGCAATCTCGGCAGTCGTAAGCCCCGCGACAGCACGCAGCGTCAGCGCTATCTGCGCGTCTGCATCGAGAGCCGGATGGCAGCAGGTGAAGATCAGGCGGAGGCGATCGTCGGGCTCGCGAACGGTTGTGTCCGGCAGCGACGCCAGCACGGCGAGTTTGTCGCGGTATCGCCCGTCGCGGCGAAGACGGTCGATCCCCTTTCGCCTGGCCGTCGTCAGCAGCCACGCGCCCGGCCGGTCCGGGATCCCCTGCCTGGGCCAGGCGGCCAACGCCTCGACCATTGCATCCGACACCATCTCCTCGGCGAGGTCGAAGTCCCCGAGCAGGCGAACCAGGCTCGCGGTCAGCCTGGCCGCCTCCTCTCGGAAGGTCCTCTCGAGTGCCGATCGGGCGTCGGCAGTTGCTTTACCGCTCGAGGACAGGCCGGACCTCGACCTTGCAATCCGGTGCAGGAAAGCTTCGGGCCACTGCCAGCGCGGCGTCGAGGTTCTCGACGTCGACGATCACGTAACCGCCGATCGCTTCTTTGGCTTCGAGCAGAGGCCGGTCAACGATGGTGGAGCTTCCCGACTCGAGCACGACGGTGGTCGCAGTCTCCGGCGCCTGTAGCTGATGGCCCTCGACGAACGTGCCGTTGGCGAACCGCTCCATGAACCAGGGCTCGAGCTTTGCGAACACCTGGCCGATCTCCTCGGGGGTGCTCGTCTCCTGCCACGCTCCTCGGGTAAGCAACATCATGTACTTCATGTCTCCTCCTCGGGTGATGGTAACGCCACTACGACGAACGGAAACCGCTCGGCAGGACATCTGGAGGAGGTTTTTCACCCTCCCGGCTCAACCGCCCAACCAGGAGGCCAGTCCCTCGTCAGCGATCCGATCCCACGGCTCCCGCCAAACCCGGCGGGCCTGCTCTGCGCGGCGCCGTTCTCCCTCTATCAGGCGTTCGCCCGCCGCGGACTGCGCCGACTGCTCGAACGACAACTTGACCCCCGCTCTTCGTAGCCACCTCTCCAGGACCACAGCGTCCTGTAGGTCGCCGAGAACGGTTTGAAGGTCCGCGAGGGCTCGGGCCAGACGCGCGGCTTGGTCCCCCACCACCGGCGCGGCGAGTTCAGCTGCGTAGCGGCACCGTTTTGCGTCGATCCGCACCCGGTGGCGTTCCTCGTCGGGAGGAT
>CAZCCS010000354.1:0-3639 GCA_964497005.1 uncultured Acidimicrobiaceae bacterium
GCCCCAACGGGGTTCGAACCCGTGTCTCCACCTTGAGAGGGTGGTGTCCTAGGCCTCTAGACGATGGGGCCCTGCAATGCAGAACGAAAAGCATAGTCCGCCGGCCGGGAATTCCCTCCAGAAACAGATGAACCCGGCCAGGGCTCGATCCCTCCTGCCGGGTTCACCAACGGCTACCGTTGAGTTGTTGTGACTACGTGCCGCTGGCGCAACAGTACGCCGGCGGCCGAAGCACCGGGCGGCGATTCAGCCGAAAGTCCAACCGGCGAGAATGGGTCCATGACAGAGCGAGACGGCACCGGCGATCTATCGGCCGACGATCAGCATCCCGCCCAGCAAGGGGGTGAAACCCTCGAACCCGACCGGGACATTTCGATCCTGCAAAGCCTCGAAAACGAGATGAACGAAGTGCAGGCTGCCCTCGACCGGTTGGAGGAAGGCACGTACGGCCGTTGCGAGATCTGCGGCCGCCCGATCGGCGAGGATCGTCTCGAGTCCGTGCCGGCGACGCGCTACTGCGTTGAGCACGAGCGCGCGACCTGATCTCCATCGAGACCTTCGCTGGGGCGGCTCCCGTAGGAGACCCTCAAGTCGGCGACCGAAACGTCCGATAGGGGCGTAGTCGATATTTGGGGATGGTTTTCATGGAAATGCCCGAATCAGAAGGATTGAGCAAAGAGGAGGACGACTCCCTGCGGAGGCTGTCGTTCTTTGGCGACAACGCCGGGATCTCGGAGTGGACCCGGAACCGTATCGCCGATCTGCGGAACCACGACCGCCGGAAGGGTGTCAGGCCCCCTCGCGACGAGCCGCTGGCGGTGGTCGAGCCTGACGAACAGGATCCCGGCGCTTAGGGGATTCATGGCTCGGGCGCTCTTCGTGCCGGAGTAGTGCCTGGCGAGGGAAGCGGTGCGCCCGGAGAGGGGAGATGGGGACCCCCGAGGGCTGGCGAGGATCCCCATCAAATTCGTCGGCGGAGGGGCAAGCCCCCGACGTTCTTTCCCCTGTCGCGCGGTGCAGAAGCCCCACGTGTCTCGCAGTGCTCTCTAACTCCCTCCCGTAGCGACCAGCCGATCGTTTTCCCTGAGCGGGTGCCGTCGGCCTTCGTAATCAAAGCACAATCGGCTCAGATGTCCAGTGGATGGACCTGGGGAAATAAGCGGGAAATACTTGGGGAAAACTTGCTCGGGGGGGAGGACTCGAACCCCCAATAACAGGGCCAGAACCTGTCGTGTTGCCGATTACACCACCCCCGAAGGGCGCCCGAGCACTCTAGTCGGCCCGCGATCCGTGGCGTCCACCCTCACCCGGGACAAGACTGGCGACATCTTTGTAACAGTGGATTTTCGGGCGAGGGCTCTGGCGTTACGTTGATGTCGCTATAGCGCGATTTCGCAACATTATTCTCCTCTGCGGAGATCGCACTGTTACGAAACTGCTTCGACGCCACGACATGACGCGGCCGCGGCGCTACCCGCCCGCCTCCAGCCGGCGGAGAGCCGTGGCGATCCGTTCCCGGGTGCGGTCGCGGCCGAGCAGAGCCAGAGACTCCCAGAGGGGCGGCCCCACAGAACGTCCCGTGACAGCGAGCCTTATCGGGGCTTGGGCCTGGGCGGGCTTGGCCACCCCGGCGGCCTCGCCGGCGGCGAGGGTCGCCTGATGGATCTCCTCGGCGGTCCAGTCGATCTCGGCGTACCTGGCGTGGGCCGCGGTGAGGATCGCCGCGAAAGCAGGCTGCTTGGCGACTGCGGTGTCCCACTCCTTCTGGTCGATGACCGGCTCGGGCAGATACAGGAAGTCGGTCATGGCGTACACCTCGCCGAGGGTGCGGGCGCGCTCCTGGACTAGCGGTGCGATGGGCTCCCAGCGAGCCCTCTGCCAGGCGGCGGCGCGCTCGACCATTTCCGAAGTCGGCATGGCGCGCAGGTACTCGGCGTTGACGTGCTGCAGCTTGCGTACGTCGAAGATGGCGCCGGCGCTCTTGACATCCTCTAGCCGGAATTCGGCGATCATCTCCTCGACGGGGATGATCTCCCGGTCATCTCTCGGCGCCCAGCCCAGAAGGGCCAAGTAGTTGCGCATCGCTTCGGGGAGGTAGCCCTCGTCCCTGTAGTCCTCCACCGCAACCTTGTCGCGGCGCTTGGAGAGCTTCTTGCGGGAGTCGTTGTAGAGAAGGGGAAGGTGGGCGAACTTGGGCAGGTCGCCGTAGCCGAGGGCGTCCCAAAGGAGGATGTACTTGGGCGTGTTGGAGACGTGGTCTTCGCCGCGGATGACGTGGGTGATGCGCATGTCGGCGTCGTCGACGACGTTGGCCAGGATGAAGAGCGGATCACCGTTCGACTTGCGAATACCGAAGTCTTCGATCACCGCGTTGTCCACGGTCACCCTGCCGCGGACGATGTCGTCGAAGCTGGTCTGCCCGGTGTCCGGCGTCCGGAACCTGACCAACCTGCCGGGGGTCGCCTCGAGGCCCCGATCCCGGCAGTAGCCGTCGTAACCCGGCGGCCCTCCCCTCTCCTTCGCTCGTGCAACGACCTGGTCGGGGGCGCAATCGCAAGTGTAAGCCGCGCCCGACGCGAGCAATTTTTCAATAGCTTCCGCGTAGAGCGCGCCCCGATCGGACTGGAAGTAAGGCCCCTCGTCCCAGTCGAGACCCAGCCAGCGCATCGCCGACTGGATGCCCTCCACGTGCTCTTCCCGGTTGCGCGCCGTGTCGGTGTCCTCGATTCGCAGCACGAAAGTGCCACCGGTCTGGCGGGCGAAGAGCCAGTTGAACAGCGCCGTCCGCGCCGTACCGACATGGAAATATCCCGTCGGCGACGGCGCGATCCGGACGCGCGGAGCGTCAGTCACGGGTTAAGGCTAATTAGCTGGCGAGGAGATCGTGGGCGTCGCCGCCGACCAGCTGGCGACGCAGCTTGCCGATGGCGTCGCGCTCGATCCGGCGAACCCGCTCGGCGGTCAGCTGCAGTGCCTGACCCACCTCGCCCTGGGTCCGCGGTTCGCCGCGGTCCAACCCGTAGCGAAGGCGCAGCACCTCGGCCTCCTCATCGGAGAGACGGGTGAGGAACCGGGCGACCTCTTCGGGAAGCATCCCGGCCGCGACCGACTCGAACGGGGATTCTGCGGTCCGGTTGACCACCAGGTCACCGAGGCTCGTATCGCCGTCCTCGCCCACAGCCACATCGAGGCTCATCGGATCGGTGTCGTAGCGGAACAGCTCGGCGACGGTGGACTCGGTGGTGTCGAGCGCCGCGGCCAGCTCGGCCAGTGTCGGCGGTCGGCCCAACCGCACCTCGAGCTCCGACTGGAGCCGGCGAGCGCGACGGATTTCGTCGCCGACATGGGCGGGTACACGGACGGTGTGAGCAGTGTTCTCGACGGCCCGGCCGATGGCCTGGCGGATCCACCACGTCGCATAGGTCGAGAACTTGAAGCCCTTCCGCCAGTCGAACTTCTCGACCGCGTGGATGAGACCGAGGTTCCCCTCCTGGATGAGATCGCCCAGCGGCAGACCGGACCATTGGTACTTGCGCGCTACCGAAACGACGAGGCGTAGGTTGGAATTGATGAACTCTGTGGTCGCATCCTCTGCTGCGGCAACCTTTTTACGTAGCTCGCGGCGCTGCTTGGCGGTGA